>NZ_JBIWAL010000018.1:31229-66892 GCF_044760045.1 Pseudomonas sp. NPDC098747
CGAGAAGTCCCCCGGTTTGCGGGACTGCTTCACAATCACCAGATGGGGATTTAACGGATGAAACTGAAAAACACCTTGGGCTTGGCCATTGGTTCTCTGATTGCCGCCACTTCGTTCGGCGCATTGGCACAAGGCCAAGGCGCAGTTGAAATCGAAGGCTTCGCTAAGAAAGAACAATTCGACAGCGCTCGTAACTTCAAGAATGACGGCAACCTGTTCGGTGGCTCGGTTGGTTACTTCCTGACCGACGACGTTGAACTGCGTCTGGGCTACGACGAAGTGCACAACGTACGTTCCAACGACGGCAAGAACGTTAAAGGCGCTAACACCGCTCTGGACGCTCTGTACCACTTCAACAACCCGGGCGACATGCTGCGTCCATACGTTTCGGCCGGTTTCTCTGACCAGAGCATCGACCAGAACGGTTCGAACAGCCGCAACCGTTCCACCTTCGCCAACGTTGGCGGCGGTGCCAAGCTGTACTTCACTGACAACTTCTACGCCCGTGCCGGCGTTGAAGCTCAGTACAACATCGACCAAGGCGACACCGAGTGGGCTCCAAGCGTCGGTATCGGTGTGAACTTCGGTGGCGGCTCCAAGCCTGCTGCTGCTCCAGTTCCAGCACCAGCTCACGTATGCTCCGACAGCGACAACGATGGCGTTTGCGACAACGTTGACAAGTGCCCAGACACCCCAGCCAACGTAACTGTTGACGCTGATGGCTGCCCGGCAGTTGCTGAAGTTGTTCGTGTTGAGCTGGACGTTAAATTTGACTTCGACAAATCTGTTGTTAAAACCAACAGCTACGGCGATATCAAAAACCTGGCTGACTTCATGAAGCAGTACCCATCCACCACCACTACTGTTGAAGGTCACACTGACTCCGTCGGTCCTGACGCTTACAACCAGAAACTGTCCGAGCGTCGTGCAAACGCCGTTAAGCAAGTTCTGACCAACCAGTACGGTGTTGAATCGACCCGCGTTCAGTCTGTTGGCTACGGCGAATCCCGCCCAGTTGCTGACAACAAAACTGAAGCTGGCCGCGCTGTAAACCGTCGCGTAGAAGCGCAGGTTGAAGCTCAAGCTAAGTAATTAGCTGCCGCTCCGAGAAAAGCCCGGCTTAGGCCGGGCTTTTCTTTGTCTGCGATTTGGTAAAGCGCCAGCGCTTACAAGGCGTGTGCACTCCCAATGTAGGAGCTGCCGCAGGCTGCGATCTTTTGATCTTCTGCTACAGCGGCAACAGCACCAATCACCAGAATCGCCGGGCTCTTCAATTCAAACACAGCGGCATCCTCTTCCATCGCCATGAGATCGCTGCGGCACTCGCGCTGCTGTGGCAAAGAGGCGTTTTCAATCATCGCTACCGGCGTATCCAGTGCCATCCCTCCGGCCAATAACTGCTGGCGAATCTCGCCAAGTTTGGCCACACCCATGTAGATCACCAGCGTCGTCCCACCTTGCGCCAGAGCTTGCCAGTTCAATTGGCTGTCATCCTGCGTGTGCGCAGTCACCAGCGTCACGCCACGCGCCACACCGCGCAGGGTCAGGGGAATATCGCACTGCGTTGCACCGGCCAGCCCGGCAGTGATGCCATTGACCAACTCGGCCTCGACGCCACGCTCGCGCAACCACTGCGCCTCTTCACCGCCACGACCGAAGATGCAAGGATCACCGCCCTTGAGGCGCACCACGCATTTGCCGTGACGGGCATAACGCAACATCAGCCGATGGATGAAGGCCTGCGGCGTCGAGCGGCAGCCACCGCGTTTGCCCACCGCAATGATTCGCGCGGCGGGGCAGTGTTCCAATATTGCGTCGTTGACCAAGTCATCAATCAGCACCACATCGGCCTCACGCAAGGCGCGCACCGCTTTGAGGGTCAGCAGTTCCGGATCGCCGGGGCCTGCGCCCACCAACCAGACTTTCGCATTCATGGTGTCTTCCCTCATCAAATGACGGCAACCGGCTGCACGTCGGCGGCCAGCAAGCGCTTTATTTCCGGGACGCACGAGCCGCATTGCGTGCCGCATCCCAGTTGATTTTTCAAACCCTGCAGATCCATGCCCTGGCGAATGCCGGCGCAGACCGCGTTGAGGCTAACGTTGTTGCAGTTGCAAAGAGTTTTATCGCTGGCGAGCTGTGCCCCGGCGTTGCCCGGCGGCGCACTCATCGGCGCCAGCAGCCAGCGACGCAGTTGTTCATCCGCGCGACCCTCCAGCCACAGACGTTGCAGCCAGTGTTGCGCGAGGGTTTCGCCAGCCAGGCGAATGGCGGTAATCCGGCCGTTTTCAATACGCACACGCTTGCCGATCGCACGGCGTGGGTCGTCATAGGCCAATACGGGGCCATCGATCAGCGACAGACATTGGTCGATCTCACGAAGCAATTGCGGGTCCGGTGCCGCGCCGCTGGCAGCGCGTATCAGCAATGCCGGACGTTCACGTCCGACAAGGCTGAGACTCACGTAGGAAAATGCCTCACACAGTGGTCGTAGCGCCTCGATATGCCGTTGAACATCACCCTCGATCAGGGCGAACAACTGCCACGGCAGACTGACCGGTTCCAGTCGCACACCGCTGTGCTTGAGTTCCGGCTGCTTGGACAAAGGATCGAAGGCCGCCAGCGTCAAGCTGTTCACGCCGCCCTTGAGAAAACGATCGCCCCAGTGCATCGGCAAAAAAGCCTGGCCCGGACGCACACTGTCATCGCTGCCAACCGCAACGATCACGGCGCCTCGACGACTTTTAAGATTGACCAGATCACCCGGCTGCAAACGATGCCGGCGCAGTTCGTCCGGGTGCAGGCTCAATACCGCTTCGCTGACATGGCCGAACAGTTGCGCCGCCGTGCCGGTGCGGCTCATGCCGTGCCACTGATCACGCAGGCGGCCGGTGATCAACGTCAGCGGGAAGCGCGCATCACGCGGCTCCTTCGCAGCACGGTACGGATCGGCAATGAATTGCGCGCGGCCATTGGCCGTAGGAAAAATGCCGTCGCTGTACAACCGCGCGGTGCCTTGCCGGGCGCCAGCAGGGAAGGGCCATTGCTGCGGCCCGATCTGGTCGATCAGCGCATGACTGATCCCGGACAGATCCAGATCACGTCCGCGGGTGAGCAACTTGAATTCATCAAACAACTGCGAAGGTTGATCGAAGGCAAACAGGCTCGGTTGTTGCGGGCGCAGACGTTTCTCCAGGCGCTGTGCGAAATCTACGGTAATCGCCCAGTCCGGCCGCGCTTCACCCGGTGCGAGAATGGCTTTGCGCACGTGGGAAATGCGTCGCTCGGAATTGGTCACCGTGCCTTCTTTCTCGCCCCAACTGGCGGCGGGCAACAGCAGATCGGCGAATGCAGCTGTTTCGGTGGTGCGGAAGGCTTCCTGCAACACCACGAACGGACAATCTTGCAGTGCTGCGCGCACCGAATTTTGATCCGGCATCGATTGCGCAGGGTTGGTGCAGGCAATCCACAATGCCTTGATCTTGCCGCTGCGCACCTGTTCGAACAGTTCGATAGCGCTGAGCCCGGTGCTTTCCGGCAACCGACCGACGCCCCAGTAAGCCGCGACTTCAGCACGATGCTCGGGGTTGGCCGCGTCACGATGGCCGGGCAGCAAATTGGACAAACTGCCGGTTTCGCGCCCGCCCATGGCATTTGGCTGGCCGGTGAGGGAGAAAGGTCCTGCACCCGGACGACCGATTTGCCCGGTGGCCAGGTGCAGGTTGATCAGCGCGCTGTTTTTCGCGCTGCCGGCAGTGGACTGGTTCAAGCCCATGCACCACAACGACAGGAAACTCGGCGCCGTGCCCACCCATTCCGCGCATTGCTGTAGTTGCTCGACGCTGATCCCGCATAGCTGCGACACCATCTGCGGGGTGTAATCGCGCACCAGGCTTTTCAGCTCGGCCAGACCTTCGGTGTGGGCCGTGATGAAGTCGCGGTCGATCCATTCTTCCCACAACAGCAGGTGCAAAATCCCATGAAACAACGCGACATCGGTGCCGGGCAGAATCGCCAGATGCAGATCGGCCAGGTCGCAGGTGTCGGTGCGCCGTGGGTCGATGACGATGACTTTCATCTGCGGACGGCGAGATTTCGCCTCTTCCAGCCGACGGAAAAGTACCGGATGTGCGTAGGCCATGTTACTGCCGACGATCATCACGCAATCACTGAGCTCCAAATCTTCATAGCTGCACGGCGGTGCGTCGGCGCCGAGGCTGCGTTTGTAGCCGACCACGGCCGAAGACATGCACAGCCGCGAATTGCTGTCGATATTGTTGGTGCCGACCAGCGCCCGCGCCAGTTTGTTGAAGGCGTAGTAGTCCTCGGTCAGCAACTGGCCGGAAATGTAGAACGCCACGCTGTCCGGGCCGTGTTCGGCGATGGTTTCGGCGAACACTTTGACGGCATGGTCCAGCGCTGTGTCCCAGTCGGTTCTGCTGCGCGCCAGACCTTTGCCCAAGCGCAGTTCCGGGTACAACGCCCGGGCTGCGAGATCGCCGGTCAGGTGCAGGGTCGAGCCTTTGCTACAGAGTTTGCCGAAGTTGGCCGGATGCGCCGGATCGCCGCTGACGCCGAGGATGCGCTCGCCGTCATGCTCGATCAGCACGCCGCAGCCGACCCCGCAATAACAGCAGGTCGAGGCGGTCGTCTGGCGGTTCATCAGATAGCGTCCCGCAGGGCCAATTGCACCCGGCCGTTTTCGACCCGCGCCGAGTGATGGTGGGCGCAACCGATATCGGGCGCCTGGGCTTCACCGGATTGCAGGTCGATCTGCCAGTTGTGCAGCGGGCAGGCCACGCGTTTGCCGTAAATCAAACCTTGTGACAGCGGGCCGCCCTTGTGCGGGCAGCGGTCGTCGAGGGCGAAAACTTCATCGTCACTTGTACGAAAAATCGCGATGTCCCCTTTGGGGCCAGCAATGATCCGCGAACCGAGGGTGTTGATCTCTTCCAGAGCACAGATATCGAGCCAGTTCATGCCGGCACCTCCAGGATTTTCACAGGGATCACGTCGAATTCTTTCTTCAGTTGCGGCTGCGCCAGGCGCTCTTTCCATGGGTCTTGCTCAAATGACAGGGAGAATTGCAGGCGCTCGTTCAGCGTTTTGCGGCGCTCGGGGTCTTCCAGCACGGCTTTCTTGATGTGCTCCATACCGACCCTTTGCAGGTAATGAACGGTGCGTTCGAGGTAGAAGGCTTCTTCGCGATACAGCTGCAAAAACGCGCCGTTGTATTCGCGAACCTCTTCGGCGGTTTTCAGTTTGACGAAGAATTCGGCGACTTCAGTTTTGATCCCGCCGTTGCCGCCGATGTACATCTCCCAGCCGGAATCGACGCCGATGATTCCTACGTCTTTGATCCCCGCTTCCGAGCAGTTGCGTGGGCATCCGGAGACAGCCAGTTTCACCTTGTGCGGCGACCACATGTTGAACAGGTCATGTTCAAGCTCGATGCCCAGTTGCGTTGAATTCTGCGTGCCGAAGCGGCAGAACTCGCTGCCGACACAGGTTTTCACCGTGCGGATCGATTTGCCGTAGGCATGGCCGGACGGCATGTCGAGATCCTTCCAGACGCCGGGCAAGTCCTGTTTCTTGATGCCGAGCAGGTCGATGCGCTGTCCGCCGGTGACCTTGACCATCGGCACGTTGTACTTGTCGGCAACGTCGGCAATCCGGCGCAATTCCGAAGGGTTGGTCACGCCGCCCCACATACGCGGCACCACCGAGTAAGTACCATCCTTTTGGATGTTGGCGTGGGCGCGCTCGTTGATCAGGCGCGATTGCGGATCGTCCTTGGCTTCGCCCGGCCAGGTGGAAATCAGGTAATAGTTGAGCGCCGGGCGGCATGTCGCGCAACCGTTTGGCGTGCGCCAGTTGAGGTAGCTCATGGTGTCGGCGATGGTCAGCAGATGTTGCTCGCGGATCGCCTGGCGGATCTGGCCGTGGTTGAGATCGCTGCAACCACAGATGGCTTTTTCGCTTTTCGGTTTGACGTCGGCCGCGCCGCCGACGGTGTTGATCAGGATCTGCTCGACCAACCCCGCGCAGGAGCCGCAGGAGCTGGCCGCTTTGGTGTGTTTCTTTACGTCATCGACGCTGAACAAACCGTGTTCCTGAATCGCTTTGACGATGGTGCCCTTGCATACGCCGTTGCAGCCGCAGACTTCGGCGGTGTCGGCCATGACCATGGCTTTGTCTTGGCCCTGATGTCCTACGTCGCCCAAAGCGTTTTCGCCAAACATCAGGTGATCGCGGATCTCGCCGATGGCGTGATTCTCACGAATTTGTCGGAAATACCAACCACCATCCGCCGTATCTCCGTACAGACAGGCGCCGACCAAAACGTCATCCTTGATCACCAGTTTTTTGTACACCCCGCCGATCGGGTCGGAGAGGGTGATGGTTTCGGTGCCTTCGCCGCCCATGAAGTCGCCGGCGGAAAACAGGTCGATGCCGGTGACCTTCAATTTGGTCGACGTCACCGAGCCCTGATAGCGGGCGAAACCCAATTGCGCGAGGTGGTTGGCGCAGACTTTGGCTTGTTCGAACAAGGGGGCGACCAGGCCATAAGCGATGCCGCGATGGCTGGCGCATTCGCCGATGGCATAGACGCGCGGGTCGTAGGTTTGCAGGGTGTCGTTGACCAGAATCCCGCGATTGCACGGGATGCCGGCCTTTTCCGCCAATTCGGTGTTGGGGCGAATGCCGGCAGCCATGACCACCAGATCGGCCGGGATGATGTCGCCGTTCTTGAATTGCACCGACCCGACCCGACCGTTCCCGGCGTCGTGCAGAGCCTCGGTTTGCTCGCACAGGCGAAAGTGCAGGCCACGGGCTTCGAGGGCAGTTTGCAGGAGTTGGCCGCTGGTCTTGTCCAGTTGCCGCTCCAGCAGCCATTCACCTATATGCACCACGGTGACGTGCATGCCGCGCAGCATCAGGCCGTTGGCGGCTTCGAGGCCGAGCAGGCCGCCGCCGATCACGACGGCGTGCTTGTGGGTTTTTGCGGTGTCGATCATGACCTGGGTGTCGGCGATGTCGCGGTAGCCGATCACGCCCTGCAAGGTGTTGCCGGGAATTGGCAGAATGAACGGGGTCGAGCCGGTGGCGATCAGCAGTCGGTCGTACTCAGCTTCAGTGCCGTCCTCGGCAATCACCCGGCGCTTGACCCGGTCGATCTCCACCACTTTGCGGTTGAGCAGCAATTTGATGTTGTTTTCCAGGTACCAGTCGAGATCGTTGAGCACGATCTCTTCAAAGGTTTGCTCACCGGCCAGCACCGGCGACAACAGGATGCGGTTGTAATTGGTGTGCGGCTCGGCGCCGAAGACCGTGATGTCGTACAGCTCGTTGCTCAGCTTGAGCAGTTCTTCGAGGGTGCGGACCCCGGCCATGCCGTTGCCGATCATCACCAGTTTGAGTTTTTTCATCAGGTTCTCCGGGGAGCTGCGGCTGGCCTCTTGTGGGCAGTCAGGCCATGCTCGAGAAATTTTGCGCAAACAAAAAAAGGCGTCCCGCTAGTTGCCTAGCGAGGACGCCTTTGTCCTGGTCCCGTTCTCTCGGGAAGCGCAACCTTCGTCGTTGAAGGTTGGGCTTTATATGTGTGTTGAAAGGGCTAATGCAGTGGTTGTGCCAAGTTGGGTTGTGCCGGGTTTATTGGGGGTTGCCTGCTAACAGGCGGATATTTGTGCACCGAATCGAAGCGAGTTGCTCGTTCGTGGGGCGGTGGGCTGATGGATTTGCAGTGGATGGGCGGACGCTTTCGCGAGCAAGCTCGCTCCCACAAGGGATCTATGGCGTTCACGAATCCCCTGTGGGAGCGAGCTTGCTCGCGAAAGGCGCGACTCGGTCAACCATGAAACAACAAAACCAGCAGCACCAGATTCCCCAGCAACGCCACCAGCGCAATCGTCCGCCAGACCTTCACCGGCTCACGCTCCAGTAGCGGTCTGGGCCGTACGCTCAAACTGCGCCGTTCGCCTTGTTCCAGCACCAACAACCATTCTTCCGCAGTCTCGAAGCGCTGCTGTGGGTCGGCAGCAACACCACGCTCCTGACTTTGCGCCAACCACTCCGGCAGATCGGGGCGGTAGCGACTGGCACTGACCGGCACGCCAAATCGCGGCCGTTGAAAGGCTTCGATCTCGCCATAGGGAAAATGCCCTGTGAGCAGAAAATACAGGGTCACGCCCAACGCATACAAATCCTGTTGTGCGCCGGGTGGGTCACCGCGAAAGGCTTCCGGGGCGATATAACTTGGGGTTCCCGGCAATGTCGAAGCAGCGTCTTCGGACAGGCCGGGGCAATAAGCCAGGCCAAAATCCAGCAGGCGCAACTCGCCGTCGTCACCCAGCAGCAAGTTCTCCGGTTTGATATCCCGGTGCAGTATTTGCCTTCGATGCAGCAGACCCACCGCGCGCAGCAGCCGCTCAGCGAGTTCCTGCCACTGCGCCAATGGCAACGGCCCGCTTCGCTCGAAAAGCTGCGCCAGCGTTATCCCCGAATATTCCCGCATCACGTAGTACAAATGCTGACGCTGAAGGCACCCATGGACTTCAGGAAAATGCCGACCGGCTACGCGTTTTAGAAACCATTCCTCCGAAAGAAGCGCCTGCCCAGCCTGTGGGTCATCGGCAAGCCGTGCGGGCAGGGTTTTCAGCAACCATGGCTGACCTTGTTCGTCGCGCACGCGATACAGCAGCGATTGTTGACTCTGGCCGACAATGTCTTGCACCTGCCAACCTTCAAAAGACTGGCCGGATTTCAGCGCCGGCGGCAGCGGCCATTGCTGCAAATGCATCAGCGCATCGCCAATGCTCGCTTCACCGACCGCATCGACCCGCACCAGCAAGGCGCTGGCGTTGTCCTGACTGCCGGCCAGATGTGCAGCGTTTACCAGTGTGTTTGCCGCGCTGTTGAGGTCCGGCTGGTCGCGCAGGATCGCCGCAATCGCGGTGTCACCCAAGGTCGACCACACGCCGTCGCTGAGCAGCACGAAACATTCGCCTGCGCGTAATTCGCCGTCGAGAAAATCCAGCACCAGATGCTGATCGAGCCCCAACGCACGCTTGAGCACATGCTGCATGCCCGGCTGATCCCAGACATGATCGTTGGATATCCGCTGCAAGCTGTCGGCGTGCCAGCGATAGACCCGGCAATCTCCTACATGGGCCAAGGTAAAGCGCCTACCGCGCATGACCAACGTGCTGACCGTGGTGAGTAACGGTTGCCCACCGCCGTTGGCCTGTAACCAGCGATTTTGTGCCAGCAGCAGGCGATCCAGTGCCTGGGCCACGCTCCAGGTTTCCGGCGTGGCGTAGTAGTCGAGTGCCAAGGCTTGCAAGGTCGAGCGCGCAGCCAAACCGCCATCGGCGCATTGGCTGACGCCGTCGGCGATGGCGAACAGATAACCCTTGCTCGCCGCCAGCGCCGGGGCGGGGGTGACCAGGCGCAGGGCGTCCTGATTCTCCGCGCGCGGGCCGGTGGCGCTGGCTTCGGCGAAACTCAGTTGCAGGGCCATTCCGTCCTCAGACTCGAGCAGCAGTCACGGCCGCCGAACCCCACGTGGTTCTCCAGCGACGCTTGACGCCGTGCAGGCCAAACCAGGCCAGCACACCGAGGCTGGCGAACAACCACAGTGCCAGTTGATAACTGCCGGTGCTTTGTTTGATCGCGCCCATGCCGGCCGCCAGCGCAAAACCACCGATGCCCCCGGCCATGCCGATCAGCCCGGTCATCACGCCGATCTCAAGACGAAAGCGCTGCGGCACCAGTTGGAAAACCGCGCCGTTGCCTGCCCCCAAACCGAGCATGGTGCAGACGAAAAGTGCCAGCGCCGCGTAGGAACTTGGCAGATTGAAACCGACCGCTGCGATGCAGATCGCGGCCACGGTGTACATCGCCAGCAAGGTGCGAATGCCGCCGTAGCGATCCGCCAGCGCACCGCCCAATGGCCGCATCAAGCTGCCGCCGAACACGCAGGCCGCGGTGTAGTAACCGGCGGTGACCGGGCTCAAACCGTACTGATCGTTGAAGTAGCCGGGCAGGGCGCTGGCCAGACCGATGAAGCCGCCGAAGGTGACGCTGTAGAAAAACATGAACCACCAACTGTCGCGGTCACCGAGGGCCTTGAAGTAGTCGGCCATGGACTTGGCTTTCGGACGCTGCGGGGCGTTTTTTGCCATCCAGGCGAACAGCACCAGCGTGAGGATCAACGGAATCACTGCGAAGCCGAAGACGTTGCTCCAGCCGAAGGACGCGGCCAGTACTGGCGCGAGCAGTGCAGCGAATACGGTGCCGGAGTTGCCCGCACCGGCGATGCCCATGGCTTTGCCCTGATGCTCTGGCGGATACCATTGCGACGCCAGCGGCAGCGCCACGGCGAACGACGCGCCGGCCATGCCCAAAAACAGACCGAGGATCAGCGCCTGTTCGTAACTGTGGATACCGAGTCTCCAGGCGCCGAACAGTGCGCAGATGACGATGACCTGGCCGATCAGCCCGGCCGTTTTCGGTGACAGTCGATCCGCCAGCATGCCCATCGCGAAACGCAGCACGGCGCCGGCAAGGATTGGCGTGGCGACGACGAGCCCGCGCTGTTGCGTGGTCAGGTGCAGGTCGGCGGCGATTTGCACCGCCAGCGGGCCGAGCAGGTACCAGACCATGAAACTCAGGTCGAAGTAGAGGAAGGCCGCGAACAGGGTCGGGGTATGGCCGGATTTCCAGAAGCTTTTATTCATCGCGCACCTCAGCTGTAAAGAGTCTCGAGAAGGAGTCATAAGTCAGCAAAGTGGGGCGCCGCCACGGCCGCACCACCGGCCCCGGGCTGTGGGGCCAAAACGCAAAAACGCCGCTACCTGATTCGCCGGGTTGGGCGAGTGGGTAAGCGACGTCTTTGTCGTGGGTGGGGCAACCGCCGTTGGTTACCTGTGTGAAATGCTTAGCGAGATTTGTGCCAATAGTCGAAAAATCAAAAGCCCCCTCACCCTAGCCCTCCCCCGGAGGGAGAGGGGACTGATTGGGGGATGCTCGCGAAGTACGCCGACCTGTGATTTTCCGCTGTGAATCCATAATCGACTCGGTCTTTCAGGTCGATGTTTAACGTCAGACATCTCGGTCAGTCCCCTCTCCCTCCGGGAGAGGGCTAGGGTGAGGGGCTTCTCAGGCGGTCAAAGCACTTCACCCCAGCAACTCACTCATCGCAATAATCTGCTCTGCCACCTGAATCAGCTTCTGCTGGCGGCTCATGGCCTGGCGCCGCATCAGGGTGTAGGCCTCTTCTTCGTTGCAGTCCTTCATCTTCATCAACAGCCCCTTGGCCAGTTCGATGCGCTTGCGCTCCGCCAGTTGCTGATCGCGGGCGTGCAACTGCGCACGCAAGGCTTGGTCGCTTTCGAAGCGGGCCATCGCCACATCGAGAATCGGCTGCAAACGTTGTGCGTGAATGCCTTCGACGATGTAGGCACTGACCCCGGACTTGATCGCCTGACGCATCACAACGGGGTCATGTTCGTCGGTAAACATCACAATAGGTCGTGGCTGGTCGCGGCTGACCAGCACCACTTGTTCCATCACATCGCGGCTCGGTGACTCGGTATCGATCAGGATGACGTCCGGGCGCACCGTTTCGACGCGCGCGGGCAGGTCGATGGTCAGGCCCGACTCGTCGATCACCTCGAAGCCAGCCTCGGTCAGCGCGGCTTTCAGGCGTCCGACTTTTTTTGCCGTGTCGTTGATCAGCAGAATGCGCAGCATGTTCGCGGTCTCCTGTCAGCGGCGGGCATGAAGGGGAGCGTCGTCGCTCAGGGCGTGCAGCTTGAAGCTGCGCGCGTAACCGGCCGGATCACTGCCATCCCAGACCTTGCCGTCGAGCAACTGGCTGCTACGCATGTCATTGCCCCACGCGGCAACGCCAACAGCGGTCGCCGCGTCGCGATAGAGGTCCAGTTGCTGAACCTGACGCGCCACGGCGAGGTAATCCGGATCTTCGCGCAGCAAGCCCCAGCGGCGGAACTGGGTCATGAACCACATGCCGTCGGAGAGATACGGCAGATTGACTTCGCCATTGCCGTGAAAGCGCAAGGCGTGGGGATCCTGCCAGCGATTACCGAGGCCGTCGGCGTAATCACCGAGAAAGCGCGGTTCGATGCACGAAGCCGGCGCGTCGAGATACTCCGGGGCACTCAGCAGTTGCGCGGTGCTGCGACGATTCTCCTGACTTTGTTCGATAAATCGGCTGGCTTCGAGGATCGCCATCACCAACGCCCGCGCGGTGTTCGGGTATTGATCGACGAAGGCGCGGGTACAACCAAGGACTTTTTCCGGGTGATCGGGCCAGATGGTCTGGCTGGTGGCCAGCGTAAAACCGAGATCCTGCTGCACCGCGCTGGCGGCCCACGGTTCGCCGACGCAAAAGCCGTCGATTCGTCCCGCTTGCAGGTGCGCAACCATTTGCGGCGGCGGCACCACCACGCTGTCGACATCCTGCAGCGGATGAATGCCTTGGCTCGCCAGCCAGTAATAAAGCCACATGGCATGAGTGCCGGTCGGGAAGGTCTGGGCAAAGGTCAGTTTTGCGCGGGATTGGTGCGCGTGGCGATCCAGCGCTTCAGGACTGCTCACGCCGAGGGCTTGCAGGCCGTGGGACAGGTTGAGGCTCTGACCGTTCTGATTCAGCCCCATCAACACCGCCATGTCTGTGGGTGCCACGCCACCGATGCCCAAATGTACGGCGTAAATCAGGCCGTACAGGCTGTGGGCGGCGTCGAGTTCGCCGCTGACCAGTTTGTCGCGCAGGTTGGCCCATGACGTCTGGCGCTTGAGGTTCAGGGTCAGGCCATAAGGCTGGGCGAAACCCTGAGTGGCGGCCACGACAACCGAAGCGCAATCGCTCAGGGCCATGAAACCGAGGTTGATCGCGCTTTTTTCTGGAGCGTCGCTGCCGTTGACCCAGGCCAGCGGCCCGGCGGAGGATTGAGTCATGCCATGCACCTGCAAAAAACCATCGTAAAAAACCCAGGTGCAATGCATATGCCACGCGCAAGGATTTGCGCGTGCGCCTCGCGCGGTGGGTCGATGCCCGGCTATAATCGCCGCCTCTTTTCGCCGCCCGAGTCATCGCCGCCCATGTACACCCTGGCCCGTCAGCTGTTGTTCAAACTTTCCCCGGAAACCTCCCACGATCTGTCGCTGGATCTGATCGGCGCGGGTGGGCGTTTGGGCCTCAACGGTTTGCTGTGCAAGGCGCCGGCGAACGTGCCGGTGACGGTGATGGGCCTGGACTTCCCGAACCCGGTTGGTCTGGCGGCGGGGCTGGACAAGAACGGCGCGGCCATCGACGGCTTCGCGCAGTTGGGTTTCGGTTTTGTCGAAATCGGCACCGTGACCCCGCGTCCACAGCCGGGCAACCCGAAACCACGGATTTTCCGCCTGCCGGAAGCCGAGGCGATCATCAATCGCATGGGCTTCAACAATCTGGGTGTGGATCACCTGCTGACGCGGGTGGCAGCGGCCAAATACAAAGGCGTGCTGGGCATCAACATCGGCAAGAACTTCGATACTCCGGTTGAACGCGCGGTTGACGATTACCTGATCTGTCTGGACAAGGTCTACGCCCACGCCAGTTACATCACGGTCAACGTCAGCTCGCCGAACACCCCGGGCCTGCGCAGTCTGCAGTTCGGTGATTCGCTCAAGCAGTTGCTGGCGGACCTGGCCACACGCCGAGCCGAACTGGCGCTGCGTCATGGCAAACATGTGCCGCTGGCGATCAAGATCGCCCCGGACATGACCGACGAAGAAACCGCGCAGGTCGCGCAAGCGTTGATCGAAACCGGGATGGACGCGGTGATCGCGACCAACACCACGCTGAGCCGAGTTGGCGTTGAAGGCATGGAACACGGTGACGAGGCGGGCGGTCTGTCCGGTGCGCCGGTGCGTGACAAGAGCACCCACACCGTAAAGGTGCTGGCGGCTGAGTTGGGTGGTCGTTTGCCGATCATTGCGGCGGGCGGGATTACTGAAGGCAAGCATGCGGCAGAGAAGATTCTCGCCGGTGCCAGCCTGGTGCAGATTTACTCGGGCTTCATCTATAAGGGCCCGGCGCTGATTCGTGAATCGGTGGATGCGATCGCTGCCTTGCGCTGATCCCCACTGTGGCGAGGGGATTTATCCCCGTTGGGCTGCGAAGCGGCCCCAAAGCCATTCACCGTGGTGTGTCAGCAAAATCCAGGACTCAGGATCTACGACTGCTGCGCAGCCGATCGGGGCGGTGCGACGTTTCGCTAAATCCCCTCGCCACAGGGATCTCTGCAATCCGCATTTTTTGAGGCATAAAAAAGGGCTCCTCGAAGGAGCCCCTGGGCCGTAGCCCGCCGTCCGGGAAGGACGTGCGTGGTTAATGCGTTACAAATTCAAGTTGTCGTGTCGGAATAATTGCCCTGTGTCAGCCGACGGCGTGAAGTTCGTTGAGTCTGTGGATTCCCGCAGTGCCGGTCATACCGTCCCAATTGTCGCCGCGTCCTTCTCGCCAGCCGTTAATCCAGGCTTGACGTACCGACGGTAGAGTAAATGGGCAAAGCTCACGGGATTTGCCACCAACGCCATATTGATATCCGCGCAAAAATGCTCTTTCCAACGGATCACGCTTAAGTCTTCTCATAGGGTGTTTCCCTCACTTGTTGACTGTATGTGTCGCGTTGACCTCAACCGAGGTCTGGCAGAAAAACTCTGCCGGGGCGGCTCGCTGCCGGCGTGGCGAGCCAAGGTGTTGACGCCGTTGCGACGTCAACCTGTTGTCAGTTCTAACCAATGAGTCACACCTATGGAATGACCGTTTTGTCATAAGGACGTAACGAAAAGGATGCTATGGCAATAAGTAACGGTGTATTTGTTCAATGGTTATTGAGCAAACCCCGGTATGATCGGTACCGCGCTGCATGATGGGGTTAATTCTTTAGTGAGAATGACCCACGTTTACGCTGGGGTATTTTTCGACGAAGGGTTGCTTTGAGTCATTTTGTTGCACCCAATTTTTTTCTGTCTTTGCATCTAAGCTCATTTAACCCGAGCAGCGGGGATGGAACGGCACACCTTCGTGCCACGCGGGCGTTCTTGTAGAAAAGCGCCTGATTGAAAACCGGATCGGCAATGCGTTGTCGGTTCACATAGCCAAAGGCTCTGGAAATACCATGTCCGATCAATTCGAAATCTTCCTCACTTGCCCTAAAGGCCTTGAAGGCCTGCTTATCGAGGAAGCCGTCGGGCTTGGCCTTGAAGAAGCCCGCGAGCACACTTCCGCCGTGCGTGGCATGGCGACCATGGAGACCGCCTATCGCCTGTGCCTGTGGTCGCGCCTGGCCAACCGCGTGTTGCTGGTGCTCAAGCGCTTCCCGATGAAGGACGCCGAAGACCTGTACCACGGCGTGCTCGACGTCGAGTGGCAAGATCACATGCTCAGCGATGGCACCCTGGCCGTTGAATTCAGCGGCCACGGCTCGGGCATCGACAACACTCACTTCGGTGCCTTGAAGGTCAAGGACGCCATCGTCGACAAACTGCGCACACCGCAGGGCGACCGTCCGTCGATTGACAAGCTCAATCCGGATCTGCGCATTCACCTGCGCCTGGATCGCGGCGAAGCGATTCTCTCCCTCGACCTCTCAGGCCACAGCCTGCACCAGCGCGGCTATCGCTTGCAGCAGGGCGCGGCGCCGCTGAAGGAAAACCTCGCGGCAGCGATCCTGATCCGTTCCGGCTGGCCGCGCATTGCTGCCGATGGCGGCGCGCTGGCTGACCCGATGTGCGGTGTGGGTACGTTCCTCGTCGAAGCGGGGATGATCGCCGCCGATATGGCGCCGAACCTGCGTCGTGAGCAGTGGGGCTTTACCGCATGGCTTGGCCACGTGCCGGCGCTGTGGAAAAAACTTCACGAAGAAGCCACCGAACGTGCCGCTGCCGGTCTGGCCAAGCCACCGCTGTGGATTCGTGGTTACGAAGCTGACCCACGCCTGATCCAGCCGGGCCGCAACAACGTTGAACGTGCCGGTCTGAGCGAGTGGATCAAGATCTACCAGGGGGAAGTCGCGACGTTCGAGCCGCGTCCGGACCAGAACCAGAAAGGTCTGGTGATCTGCAACCCGCCGTACGGCGAGCGTCTGGGCGACGAAGCCAGCCTGCTTTATCTCTACCAGAACCTCGGCGAGCGTCTGCGTCAGGCCTGCTTGAACTGGGAAGCAGCGGTGTTCACCGGCGCGCCGGAACTGGGCAAGCGCATGGGCATTCGCAGCCACAAACAGTATTCGTTCTGGAACGGCGCGCTGCCGTGCAAACTGTTGCTGATCAAAGTCACTCCGGACCAGTTCGTCACTGGCGAACGTCGCACCCCGGAACAGCGTCAGGCCGAGCGTGAGCAAGCCGCTTACGATCAGTCGCCGGACGAGCCGCAAGAGCGCAAATTCAACAAGAACGGCAACCCGATCAAGCCTGTGCCTGCACCGGCGCCAGTGGTCGAGCAGGCGCGTTTGAGTGAAGGCGGGCAGATGTTTGCCAACCGTCTGCAAAAAAACCTCAAGGCACTGGGCAAGTGGGTCAAGCGCGAAGGCATCGATTGCTACCGCGTCTACGATGCGGACATGCCGGAATACGCAATGGCCATCGACCTGTACCACGACTGGGTGCACGTTCAGGAATACGCCGCGCCGAAATCGATCGACCCGGAAAAGGCTTCGATCCGCATGTTTGACGCATTGGCGGCGATTCCGCAGGCGCTGAACATCGACAAGAGCCGCGTGGTGGTCAAACGCCGCGAGCGCCAGAGTGGCACCAAGCAGTACGAGCGTCAGGCGGCGCAGGGCAAGTTCAATGAAGTGACCGAGGGCGGCGTCAAGTTGCTGGTCAACCTCACCGACTACCTCGACACTGGGCTGTTCCTCGATCACCGGGCGATGCGCCTGCGCATTCAGAAAGAGGCGGCCGGCAAGCGCTTCCTCAATCTGTATTGCTACACCGCGACCGCAAGTGTGCATGCAGCCAAGGGCGGTGCGCGTAGCACCACCAGCGTCGACCTGTCGAAAACCTACCTCGACTGGGCGCGCCGCAACCTGTCGCTGAACGGCTTTTCGGACAAGAACCGTCTGGAGCAAGGCGATGTGATGGCGTGGCTGGAGAGTTGCCGTGAAGAGTACGACCTGATCTTCATCGATCCGCCGACCTTCTCCAACTCCAAGCGCATGGAAGGGATTTTCGACGTGCAGCGTGATCAGGTGCAGTTGATCGACCTGGCCATGGCCCGCCTGTCACCGGGCGGCGTGTTGTATTTCTCCAACAACTTCCGCAAGTTCCAGTTGGAGGAGAACCTGACCGAGCGATACACGGTTGAGGAAATCAGCGCACAGACCATTGATCCGGATTTCGCGCGTAATACCAAGATTCACCGCGCCTGGAAAATCACGGCTCGTTGACACTCCAAAGGGTTGGATCCACAGAGCCTTGATTTTTAAAGGCTCTTGGCTCCGATCAGTGCTAGCCAAATTAATGGCTAATAGCTATAAACTCACTCATGGCCAATGGGGGTCTCCCCGCAATGCTGACGTAGTGAGTTGCCCTTATGTCGTTGCACCCCGTGCGTCCGAAGATTCTGGGTTTCATCAGCGAAGACGTTTCGGCCTGGCTGGTCGCAATGCTGGTATTGCTCGCCGGCGGGATTCTCACGGGGCTGCTCGCCTGGGCCACTTTCAGTCAGTTTGAGCAACAACTGCGTCAGCGCTTTCAACTGCTGGCCAATGAGCGTTACAGCCGCATAGAAGAACGCTTTCAGGACCAGGAGCAACGCCTCGATGGCCTGCGCCGCTTCTTCACCAATTCCCAATCGGTGTCTCGCGCCGAGTTCGATGGCTATACCCGACCGTTATTGCTGCGCACCCTGGCCTATTCGTTTGCCCTCAGGGTCAGCGCTGTCGAGCGCGCCGCATTTGAGCAGCGCGTGCGTGCGGAAGGCCTGAGCACGTTCACTATTCGCGAACTCAATGAGCAGGGCGAACTTCAACTGGCCACCGCCCGCGATGAATACGTACCGGTGTTGTACAGCCAGACCCAAAGTCGTCTGGGCTCGCCGCTGGGCTACGATTTGCTCGCGCAACCGCTGCGCCGCGACACCCTGCTGCGCGCCGACGAGCTGCGTAATCTGGCCGTTTCCAAACCGATGCATCTGGTCAGCGTCGAGCCGGCCTATGCTCGCGGGGTTTTGCTGGTGGCGCCGGTCATACGCGAGGGCCAGCAAAAGCCTTTCGGTTATGTGATGGCGGTGATCAGCATGCGTCAGTTGCTGGCGGATGGCTTGCCGGAAGCGTTCCATGACTACTTGTCGGTGCGCATTCTCGACCTGTCGATCCGTGATCAGCACGAGGTGCTCTACGAATCGACCAATGATCCGGCACCCAGTGCTCTGGCCGCAACGCGGCTGGTGCGCATGGCCGATCACGACTATCAGGTGGATATTCTGCCGAGTGACGCGTTCATACAGGCCAACCACTCGTCGGTAGGGAGCGTGCTGATTCTCGGTGGATTGCTCAGTCTGCTGCTGAGCGCGTTGTTATATGTGCTGGTCAGCCAGCGCCAGCGTGCCTTGCATCTGGTCGAGCAGCGCACGCAAGAGCTGCACGACAGCGAACAGGAACTGCGCGGCACCCACGGCCAGTTGCGCGGCGTACTGAATGCCGCGACGCAGGTGGCAATCATCGCCACTGACCTGCGCGGGGTGATCAGCACCTTCAACCCCGGCGCCGAGCAAATGCTCGGCTACCGCAGCGACGAGGTGGTCGGCCGCATGACCCTGGAGAATCTGCATTTCCCGCGCGAGCTGGTGGCCCGCGCGGCGGAATTGAGTACGCGTTACGGCAAGACGATTCCGACCTGTCAGGCGATGCTGGTCGAGGGCGGTGAAGTCGGCGGGCACGAGGCGCGCGAGTGGACGCTGATCTGCAATGACGGCAGTCATCTGCCGGTGAACATGCTCGCCACCCCCGTGCTTGATGAGCAGGGCCTGTGGGTCGGGCACCTGGCGATCTGCATCGACATCACCGAGCGCAAGCGTGTGCACGAGGCGCTGGCGGCGCGTGATGTGTTGCTGAAAAAGCTCAGCGCCCATGTGCCCGGCGGCATTTACCAGTTCAAGATGGAATTCGACGGTCGCTTCAGTGTGATCTATGCCAGCGACGGCATCCGCGAGATCTACGAACTCGAACCGGATGTGCTGCTGCTCGACGCCGAGGCGATTTTCGCCCGTATCCACCCGCAGGATGTGATCCGTGTGCGCGCCTCGATTCGGGCATCCGCGCACAACCTCAGCCCATGGCGCGAGGAATACCGCGTGCAGTTGCCCGCACGCGGTCTGCGCTGGGTGCGCGGCGAGGCGACGCCGGAGGAACTGCCGGGCGGTGGCGTGCTGTGGCATGGCTACATCTCGGACATTTCCGATTTGAAGCGCGTGGAGGAAGAACTGCGAGCACTGTCGATCACTGATTCGCTGACCGGTATCCACAACCGTCGCTACTTTCAAGAGCGCCTGACCACCGAAATGGCCCGGGTCGAGCGTGGCGGCGGTGAACTGTCGGTGATCATGCTCGACATCGACCATTTCAAACGCATCAACGACCAGTACGGCCATGCCGTGGGCGACCGGGTGCTGCAAGCCTTGTGCGAGCGCATCGGCCATCGGCTGCGCCGCACTGATGTGTTCTGCCGCTTGGGCGGCGAGGAATTCATGGTGCTCTGCCCGGACATCGACGGCGAACACGCATACATGCTCGCTGTGGAATTGTGGGAGGGGTTGCGCAGTGCGCCGGTGGACGTGGTCGGGGTGGTTACAGCGAGTTTCGGTATCGCCAGTTGGCGACCGGGCGAGGGCGCTGATTCACTGTTGTTGCGTGCGGATTCAGGGGTGTACGCGGCGAAGCAGGGCGGGCGGGATCGGGTTGAACAAATGAGTTAGGCAACTTCGCAAATCCCCTGTGGGAGCGAGCTTGCTCGCGAAGGCGTCCGAACAGTCAACGTTGATATCGACTGGACTGGCCTCTTCGCGAGCAAGCTCGCTCCCACAGGGTTTTAGGGTGTTGGCGGGATTGGATTACAAGACCGAAGCAGTCTGCGGCAGTTTCGGCTGTCGATACAGATCCAGCAGCACCTGATCCAGCACCGACGATGCACCAAACGGCGCCTTGTCGTTGAGAATCGCCACCACCGCCCAGGTGTTGCCGTTGACGTCGCGGCTGAAACCGGCAATCGCTCGTACGGTGTTCAGGGTGCCGGTCTTGACGTGAGCTTCGCCGCGCATGGCGGTGGTCTTCAGGCGCTTGCGCATGGTGCCGTCGGTACCGGCAATCGGCAGCGAGCTGATGTATTCGGCGGCATACGGGCTGTGCCAAGCAGCCTGCAGCATGTTGGCCATCTCACGGGCGCTGACCCGTTCGGCACGGGACAGACCGGAACCGTTCTCCATCACCAGGTGCGGCGCGGTAATACCTTTTTTCGCCAGCCATTGACGGACCACGCGTTGCGCTGCCTTGGCGTCGTCACCGTCGGCGTCGTTGCGGAATTTCTGGCCCAGGCTCAGGAACAGCTGCTGCGCCATGGTGTTGTTACTGTATTTGTTGATGTCGCGGATGATTTCCGCCAGATCCGGCGAGAATGCGCGAGCCAGCAATTTGGCGTTGCTCGGGGTCGCTGCGAGACGATCCCTGCCCTGAATGCTGCCACCCAACTCCTTCCAGATCGCGCGAACGGCGCCGGCGGTGTAGGTCGCGTGGTCGAGCAGCGACAGATAAGTCTGCGAGCTGCAACCTTCACCCAACTGGCCGCCCACCGTCACGGTCACGCTGCCATCGGCCTGCGGCACCGGGTTGTAGCGCACACCGCCGGTGCATTGCTTGGAGGGAAGAGCCTTGACGGTATTTTCGATGCGGATGCTGGCGATCGGCGGTTCCACCGAGATCAACACCCGGCCACCGTCATTGCGGGCAACGAAGCGCAGGGCCTTGAGGTTGACCAGCAGCGAATCGGGTTTGACCAGGAACGGTTTGTTCTCGTCATTGCCGTCATCGTTGAATTCCGGCAGTTGTGGCTGCACGAAGAAGTTGCGGTCCAGCACCAGATCACCGGTGATCTGCGTGACGCCGTTGGCGCGCAGATCGCGCATCAACAGCCAGAGTTTTTCCATGTTCAGCTTCGGATCGCCGCCACCCTTGAGGTAGAGATTACCGTTAAGGATGCCCCCGCTCAGGTTGCCATCGGTGTAGAACTCGGTTTTCCACTGGTGGTTGGGGCCGAGCATTTCCAGCGCCGCGTAGGTGGTAACCAGTTTCATGGTCGAGGCCGGGTTGACCGACACATCGGCGTTGAACACGGTGGCTGTGCCCGGGCCGTCGAGCGGTACCATCACCAGCGACAGGGCGCTAGGCTGCAATTTGCTGGCCTTGAGGGCTTTTTCGACGTTGGGGGTGAGGGCGGTATTGATAGGGGCAGCAGAGACAGGCAGGGCCAGAGGAAGAAAAAGGCCGGCGAAAAACAGTGGACGCAACGATTTGATCATATGAAATAAAACCCTGCAAAAGAGGGGGAGAAAAACGAGGACATGGATGAAAAAGCCCTCAGTGGTCACGAAAGTGTCGGCATTATGCCCCAAGGTGTAACCGCTTGTGCCGTCCCTGAGGTGGCTAATCAGTGATTTTTTTACAGGCGGTCGGTTGTAGTGTCCAGAGAGTCGGGCAAATGACGTCTTAAACTGGTAAAGTGCCGGCCGTTATTACTTAAGAGGATTGTTCCAATGGCGACTAACCGTTCCCAGCGTCTGCGCAAAAAACTGTGCGTTGATGAATTTCAAGAGCTGGGTTTCGAACTGAACCTTGACTTCAAAAAAGACTTGTCCGATGAAGCCATTGACGCTTTCCTCAATGCATTCTTGAAAGAAGCCATGGAAGCCAACGGTCTGGGTTATGTTGGCGGCGACGACTTCGGTCTGGTATGCCTGCAGAAGCGTGGCTCGGTCAACGAAGAGCAGCGCGCTGCTGTTGAAGCCTGGCTGAAAACCCGTAGCGAACTGACCGAAGTAACCGTCAGCCCGCTGCTGGACGTTTGGTATCCGGAAAAGCCGATCAACGCGGCTAAGTGATACTGAAAAAAACGGCGACCTGAAGGTCGCCGTTTTTTTTTGCCTGGCGTTTGGGTATCCGGCTTGGGATTTGCGGTGGATCTACCCCTCACCCCAGCCCTCTCCCGAGGGAGAGGGAGCCGATTTGTGAGTTGTTCAAAATCTGCATTCAGCTCAGTATCCCAGGTCGGCGCACCTCTGCCAAACAACCCGGTCAGTTCCCTCTCCCTCCGGGAGAGGGCTAGGGTGAGGGGCTTTTGATCTTAAGCTTTACGCCAATTCAAAATCAGCAGCGTCACAACCCCCGCGACAATCCCCCAAAACGCCGAACCAATGGAAAACAGCGTCAGCCCCGACGCCGTCACCATAAACGTGATCAGCGCCGCTTCACGCTCCTTGACCTCGGCCATCGCAATGCTCAAGCCATTGATGATCGAACCAAACAGCGCCAGCGCGGCAATCGACAGCACCAGTTCTTTCGGTAGCGCGGCAAACAGCGCCGCCAGAGTTGCGCCAAACACTCCGGCAATGCCGTAGAAAATCCCGCACCACACCGCCGCGGTGTAGCGTTTATTGCGATCTTCATGGGCATGCGGCCCGGTACAGATTGCTGCGCTGATGGCGGCGAGGTTGATGCCGTGTGAGCCGAACGGCGCCAGTAACAATGAGGCGATGCCGGTGGTGGTAATCAGCGGCGAGGCCGGGACGTTGTAGCCGTCGGCGCGCAGCACGGCGATGCCGGGCATGTTCTGCGAGGTCATCGCCACGACGAACAGCGGAATACCGATGCTGATGGTTGCCGCCAACGAAAAATGCGGCGTGGTCCACACCGGTGTCGCCACTTCAAGATGAAAACCACTGAAGTCCAGCAGGCCCATGAAGCCCGAGAGCGCGGTGCCGATCAGCAATGCGGCGAGCACGGCATAGCGTGGCGACAGGCGTTTGATCAGCAGATAGGTGAAGAACATGCCCAACACCAGGCCGGTGCGATGTTGCGCGGCGACGAAGATTTCGCTGCCGATCTTGAACAGAATCCCCGCCAGCAAGGCTGCCGCCAGTGATGCCGGTATCTTCTTCATCAGCCGTTCGAAACTGCCGGTCAGCCCGCACATCGTCACCAGTACCGCGCAAGTTATGTAGGCGCCGATGGCCTCGCCATAACTGACACCGCCAAGACTGGTGATCAGCAGCGCCGCGCCGGGTGTCGACCAAGCAATAGTGATCGGCGTGCGATAGCGCAGCGACAGACCGATCGAGCACACCGCCATGCCGATCGAAATCGCCCAGATCCACGAGGAAATCTGCCCGCTGGTCAGGCCCGCCGCTTGCCCGGCCTGGAACATCAGCACCAGGGAGCTGGTGTAGCCGGTCATCATCGCAATGAACCCGGCGACGATGGCGGAAGGCGATGTGTCCGCGATGGGGCGTAGTCGGGTGTGGGTGACGTCGTTCATGACAGCGGTGTTCCTTATACAAATGAAGATGTCCGTCACACCAATGAACCATTGTGGGAGCGAGCTTGCTCGCGAAGACGGTATGTCAGCCGACATCTGCTTTTACTGACACACCGCCTTCGCGAGCAAGCTCGCTCCCACAGGGGGATTGTGCGTTAAAGGCGGATTCTGCGATCAAGCCTAAACTCAATCGCAACGGACCGTTGCAATACAGCCGGGGTCACAAACAGCCATACAGTCGTGTTGCCACCATCCATTGTGTACAATCGCGGTGTTTTTTACGCGATACTTGCCAGCGACCTACTGTGCCGTATTACAGTCACGGTCTATTCGCCGCAGTTCTCCCGACTCGAGTGCCCATGAACGAACAGTTGCAACCCCTCAAGAAACAACCGCGAGCAGGCAAAGCCGGCCGCAGCGGAACCCAGGACGATATTGTCTACGCGCATATCTTCGAGGCCATCCTCGAACAGCGTCTGGCGCCCGGCACCAAGTTGAGCGAAGAAGCGCTGGGGGAAATCTTTGGGGTCAGCCGCACCATCATTCGCCGCGCGCTGTCGCGTCTGGCCCATGAAGGTGTCGTGCTGTTGCGGCCGAACCGTGGCGCAGTCGTTGCCAGCCCGAGCGTGGAGGAAGCGCGTCAGGTGTTCATGGCCCGTCGTCTGGTCGAACGCGCGATCACTGAGCTGGCGGTGCTGCACGCCACTGCCGAGCAGATCGCCGAGTTGCGTCAGATGGTCAACGACGAGCGTGACAGCTTCTCGCGCGGCGATCGCGGTGCAGGTATTCGTCTGTCGGGCGAGTTCCACCTGAAGCTGGCGGAAGCGGCGAAAAACGCGCCGTTGATCAGCTTCCAACGCAGCCTGGTCTCGCAGACCTCGCTGATCATTGCCCAGTATGAAAGCGGCAACCGCTCGCACTGTTCCTACGACGAGCACACCCAACTGATCGACGCCATTGAAGCGCGGAACGGTGAGTTGGCGGTGGATCTGATGATGCATCACATGGATCACATCGACAGTAAGCTCAACCTCGATGAGGAAGCGGCGTCCGATGATCTGCATGCAGTGTTCTCGCATTTGTTGCAGACCAAGAAGCCGGGGCGCCCTGCGGCCAAGCTCTGAGCTGATACTGCGGTGCGCCCTTCGCGAGCAAGCTCGCTCCCACATTAGAAATGCATTCCCCTGTGGGAGCGAGCTTGCTCGCGAAGGCGATCTTACCGACAACAAAAATCCCCCAGACTGAAAAGCACCGGGGGATTTTTTTGTGCCCTGAAAAAACTTAGCGCTGATGCACCAACGCACCCGCCGCATAAGTCTGCTGCACCGTCCGGTCATCCCCCAGCGTCATCAACACAAACAACGTCTCGGCAATGTTATTGGCCTGCTTCAGGCGATAGCTCAACAACGGCGTGGCGTTGTAATCCAGTACCAGGAAGTCAGCGTCGCTGCCCGGTTGCAAGTTGCCGATCTTGTCTTCCAGGCGCAGCGCCCGCGCGCCACCCAAGGTCGCCAGATACAACGACTTGAACGGACTTAAGCGCGCACCTTGCATCTGCATCACTTTGTAGGCTTCGTTCAGGGTTTGCAGCAGCGAGAAACTGGTGCCGCCGCCAACGTCAGTGCCCAAGCCCACGTTCAACTTGTGCTTCTCGGCCATCGGCAGATTGAACAAGCCACTGCCGAGGAAGAGATTCGAGGTCGGGCAGAACGAGACGGCCGAGCCGGTTTGCGCCAGACGCGCACATTCGTCGTCGCACAGGTGCACGCCGTGGGCGAAGACCGAGCGCTCGCCGAGCAGCTTGTAGTGATCGTAAACGTCCAGGTAGCCCTTGCGCTCCGGGAACAGTTCCTTGACCCACTCGATTTCCTTGAGGTTCTCGCTGATGTGGGTCTGCATGTACAGATCCGGATATTCAGTCAGCAATTGCCCGGCGAGGGTCAGTTGTTCCGGGGTGCTGGTCGGTGCGAAACGCGGGGTGACCGCATAGTGCAGGCGGCCCTTGCCGTGCCAGCGCTCGATCAGTGCCTTGCTCTCGACGTAGCTGGATTCGGCGGTGTCGGTCAGATAATCCGGCGCGTTGCGGTCCATCATCACCTTGCCGGCAATCATCCGCAGATCGAGTTTTTCCGCTGCTTCAAAGAACGAGTTCACCGACTGCGGATGAACGCTGCCAAACACCAGCGCCGTGGTGGTGCCGTTGCGCAGCAGTTCCTTGACGAAAATATCGGCGACTTCATCGGCGTGCGCCTTGTCGCCGAACTGGCTTTCGCACGGGAAGGTGTAGGTGTTGAGCCAGTCGAGCAGTTGCTCGCCATAGGCGCCGACCATGCCGGTTTGTGGCAGGTGGATGTGGGTGTCGATGAAGCCCGGGGTGATCAGGGCATCCTGATAGTGATTGATCTCGATGTCCGCCGGCAGCGTCGGCAGCAAGTCGCTGGCGTGGCCGAGGGCGCTGATCTTGCCGCCATCGACCACCAGCAGGCCGTCCTCGAAATATTCGTAGGAGGCTTCGATGCCGACTTCGGCAGGGTCGGCAATGCTGTGCAGGATGGCGGCGCGGTAGGCTTTAAGAGTCAGAGGCATGAGGGTTCTCTAATCAGTTTGAGGCTTTGAGTTTGGTGGCCTGACTGCGGCGCGAAAGGGGCAGCAGTTTGGCAATCGGTTCGGCGCTGGCAGTGTGCTGGCCGAAATTGGCGTTATAGGTGGCGATGATTTCGCCGGCGATGGAGATGGCGATTTCCACAGGCAACTTGCCTTTGACTTCGCCGATGCCCATCGGGCAGCGCATGCGTTGCACGACGCTGGCGTCGAAGCCGCGGTCACGCAAACGGTGTTCGAACTTGGCGCGTTTGGTCTTCGAGCCGATCAGGCCGAACCAGGTGAAATCGTTGCGCTTGAGGATCGCGGCGGTGAGTTCCAGATCCAGCTGATGATTATGGGTCATGACGATGCAGTAGCTGCCGGCGGGCAGGTCATCGATTTCATCCACAGGCTCTTCGGCGACGATTTTACGGACGCCGTGGGGAATCTGTGCGGGGAATTCTTCTTCCCGCGAATCGATCCAGCGCACCCGGCAGGGCAGGCTGGCGAGCAACGGCACCAAGGCGCGACCGACGTGGCCGGCGCCGAACACGGCGATCTGCGCTTGCACCTGGCCCATCGGTTCGAACAGCAACACGGTGGCACCGCCGCAGCACTGGCCCAGACTGGCGCCGAGGCTGAAGCGCTCCAGATGGGTGTCCTGCTTGCCGCTGGCGAGCATCTCGCGGGCGATCTGCATGGTTTTGTATTCCAGGTGCCCGCCACCGATGGTGTCGAAGATCTGGCGGGCGCTGACGACCATTTTCGAGCCGGCATTGCGTGGCGTCGAGCCGAGCTCTTCGATGATCGTCACCAGCACACAGGGTTCGCCCTGGTTCTGCAGGTCGGCGAGGGCGTCGATCCAGTTGTACATATCCACCTCGACATTTGTCGTTGTCTGTTCGGGCCTCATCGCTGGCAAGCCAGCTCCCACAGGATTTGCGGTGTAACGCCTATCGGTTAAACACCACAAAACCCTGTGGGAGCTGGCTTGCCAGCGATTGCCGCACCTCGGTCCTAGAGCGAAGCCAACTCGGTTTCAGCTTCGACGGCTTTCACCGCTTTAAGCTGACGCATCTGCTCACAGCCCCACAACACCCGCTCCGGGGTCGCCGGCGCATCAATCTTCGGCTGATGCTTGTAATCACCGAGGCTCGCCACCGCGTCCTTGATCGCACACCACGCCGCAATGCCGAGCATGAACGGCGGCTCACCGACTGCCTTGGAGTGGAACACGGTGTCTTCCGGGTTCTTGCGGTTTTCCACCAGTTTCACCCGCAGGTCGAGCGGCATGTCCGCCACGGCCGGGATCTTGTAGCTGGCCGGGCCGTTGGTCATCAGCTTGCCTTTGTTGTTCCAGACCAGCTCTTCCATGGTCAGCCAACCCATGCCTTGGACAAAACCGCCTTCAACCTGACCGATGTCGATGGACGGGTTCAGTGAGGCGCCGACGTCGTGGAGGATGTCGGTACGCAGCATCTTGTATTCGCCGGTCAGGGTGTCGACGATCACTTCGCAGCACGCCGCGCCAAAGGCGAAATAGTAGAACGGACGGCCACGCGCCTGGCTGCGGTCGTAGTAAATTTTCGGGGTCTTGTAGAAGCCTGTGCTCGACAGCGAAACCTGATTGAAATACGCCTGCTGGATCAACGCTTCAAAGGTCAGGATGTGGTCACGAACACGCACGTGGCCGTTATGGAATTCGACGTCTTCTTCGCTGACTTTGAAGTGACGCGCGGCGAATTCGACCAGGCGCTGCTTGATGATTTCCGCCGCGTTCTGCGCCGCTTTACCGTTGAGGTCGGCACCGCTGGACGCAGCGGTCGGCGAGGTGTTTGGCACCTTGTCGGTGTTGGTCGCGGTGATCTGCACGCGGTCGATTTCGACCTGGAACACTTCAGCCACAACTTGCGCGACTTTGGTGTTCAGGCCCTGGCCCATTTCGGTTCCGCCATGGTTCAGGTGGATGCTGCCGTCGGTGTAGATGTGGATCAAGGCACCTGCCTGGTTCAAGAAACTCGCGGTGAAGGAAATACCGAATTTCACCGGGGTCAGCGCCAGGCCTTTTTTCAGGATCGGGCTGTTGGCGTTGTAGCGACGGATCGCTTCGCGGCGCTCGTAATACTGGCTGCTTTCTTCCAGTTCCGCGGTCATTTCCTCGAGCATGTTGTGCTCGACGGTCTGGTAGTAGTGCGTGACGTTGCGCTCGGTCTTGCCGTAGTAGTTGGCCTTGCGCACCGCGAGTGGGTCGAGGTTCAGGTGACGGGCAATCGCGTCCATCACTTCTTCGATCGCGACCATCCCTTGCGGGCCGCCGAAGCCCCGGTAAGCAGTGTTCGAGGCGGTGTTGGTCTTGCAGCGGTGACCGTTGATGGTCGCATCACCGAGGTAATACGAGTTGTCCGAGTGGAACATGGCGCGGTCGACAATCGACGCTGACAAATCCGGCGAGCAGCCGCAGTTGCCGGCCAGGTCCATGTTGATCCCGTGCAGGCGCCCGGTGCTGTCGAAACCGACGTCGTACTCGACATAGAACGGGTGGCGCTTGCCGGTCATCAGCATGTCTTCGACGCGCGGCAAACGCATCTTGGTCGGCTGGCCGGTGAGGTGCGCGACCACTGCGCACAAGCACGCGGGGCTTGCCGCCTGAGTTTCCTTGCCGCCGAAACCACCGCCCATGCGGCGCATGTCGACGACGATTTTGTTCATGGAAACGTCGAGCACTTCGGCGACCAGTTTCTGCACTTCGGTCGGGTTCTGCGTCGAGCAGTAAACGATCATGCCGCCGTCTTCGGTGGGCATCACCGAGGAGATTTGCGTCTCCAGGTAGAAGTGTTCCTGACCGCCGATGTGCAGCGTGCCTTGAATGCGATGATCAGCGGTCGCCAACGCCGAGACCGAATCGCCGCGCTGATGAGTGTGGCTGTCGAGGACGAAGTGGCGTTTGCGCAGCGCTTCGACCACATCCAGCACCGGCTCGAGGTCTTCGTATTCGATAATCGCGGCCATCGCTGCCTTGCGTGCGGTTTCCAGATCTTTCGCCGCGACGGCGAGCACCGGTTGCCCGACGAATTGCACATCGTCGATGGCCAGCAACGGATCGCCCGGCAGCAGCGGGCCGATGTCTTTCAGGCCCGGGACATCTTCGTGGGTGATGGCGATGCGTACGCCTTCAAAGGCATAGCACGGCGACGTGTCGATACTGATGATTTTCGCGTGGGCGCGGTCCGACAGGCGTGCGTACAGGTGCAACTGATTCGGAAATTCCAGGCGATCATCGATGTACTGCGCTTCACCGGACACGTGCTTGGCGGCGCTGTCGTGCTTGACGCTGCGGCCGACACCGGTGGTCAGGTCCTGGGCGAACAGCTCGGCCAGTTCAGCTTGGGTCTTCTCTACGGCGTGATGGTTAGACATAAGCGGTCACCCGAGTCTCGATGTGCGGTGTTTGCAGTTCGATGAAGTATTTGCGCAGCAGGTTCTGCGCGCTGAGCAGGCGATATTCCTTGCTGGCGCGGAAGTCCGAGAGCGGCGTGAAGTCTTCGGCCAGGGCGGCGCAGGCGCGTTCGATCACTGCGTTGTTGAATGGTTGACCGACCAAAACCGCTTCGCAATGGGCGGCACGTTTCGGGATCGCGGCCATGCCGCCGAAAGCCACGCGGGCATCGTTGATCACGCCGTTTTCGATGCGCAGGTTGAACGCGGCGCAGACGGCGGAGATGTCGTCGTCCAGACGTTTCGAGACTTTATAGGCGCGGAACAACTGCTCGGCGCTGGCCCGCGGGACGATGATCTTCTCGATGAATTCGCTTTCCTGACGGGCAGTGACGCGGTAATCGATGAAATAGTCTTCCAGGTTCAAGGTGCGCCGGGTTTCGCCTTTGCACAGCACGATCTGCGCGCCGAGCGCGATCAGCAGGGGCGGCGAATCACCGATGGGCGAGGCGTTGCCAATGTTGCCGCCGAGGGTGCCCTGGTTGCGGATTTGCAGGGAGGCGAAGCGGTGCAGCAGTTCGCCGAAGTCCGGGTACTCGGCGTTCAACGCTTCGTAGCAGTCGGAGAGGGGGGTCGCGGCGCCGATTTCGATGCGGTCAGCGAAGCTGTCGATGCGCTTCATTTCGGCCACATTGCCGACGTAGATCATCACCGGCAATGTGCGGTGGAACTGGGTGACTTCCAGCGCCAGATCGGTGCCGCCAGCCAGCAGGCGCGCTTGTGGATAGGCGTCGTAGAGATCAGCCAGGTCGGCGACGGTCAGCGGCACCAGGCAGCGTTTGTCGCCGCTGTTGAGTTCGCCGATATCGGTGGGGGCAATGGCTTTGAGGCGGGCGATGGTCTCGGCTTCGCGGGCGTCGAACTGGTCCGGTTGCTTGGCGCAGCACGATTGCTCGGCGGCCGCGAGGATCGGCCGGTAGCCGGTGCAGCGACAGAGGTTGCCGGCCAGTGCTTCGTGGGCCTTGGCGCTGTCCGGCGCATCGCTGTTCTTTTGCAGAGCGAACAGCGACATGACGAAACCGGGGGTGCAAAAACCGCACTGCGAGCCGTGGCACTCGACCATGGCTTTCTGCACGCTGTGCAGTTCGCCTTTGTGTTTGAGGTCTTCAACGCTGATCAGTTGCTTGCCGTGCAAGGATGAAACGAACGTCAGGCACGAGTTGAGGCTGCGATAGCGAATGTGTTCGCGACCAGCGTCATCCGTTTGCAACTCGCCGACCACTACGGTGCAGGCGCCGCAGTCACCGCTGGCGCAACCTTCTTTGGTGCCGGATTTACCAACGTGTTCACGCAGGTAATTGAGCACAGTCAGATTCGGGTCCAGGGCGTGCTCGCTACGGAGTTCCTGGTTAAGTAAAAACTGGATCACGGAAGGCCTCGCAGACTCATTATTGTTGTTAAGCGACTTGAACCGAATTTATCAGCTCTGACTTTTCGGTCAATGGTTTTCTGACTTAAAGGTCAAGAAAATGCATTTCGTCGATAAACAACCTGTCTATTCAGTATTGACCCTCATCGAGTCCCCTGCCTTTTTGCGGGATTCGTGCCAAAAACCGCTGAGTGGGCACTCCGCCATGACCTTGCATTTGCGCTACACTGCGCCGCTTGTGCAGATCGATAGAGTTTGAAGGACAAACATGACGTTCAAGGCCCCGGACAGCCTCGCCGAGCAAATCGCTCACCACCTCGCCGAACGCATCATTCGTGGCGAAATGAAGCCGGGAGAGCGCATCCAGGAACAAAAGGTCACGCTGGCGCTCAACGTCAGCCGCGGTTCGGTCCGCGAAGCCTTGCTGATCCTCGAACGTCGCCACCTGATCGCGATCCTGCCGCGCCGTGGCGCGCACGTCACCGAGCTGACGGCGCACAAGGTGCAGAGCCTGTGCACGCTGATGAGCGAGCTGTACATCCTGCTCGGCAACTCGGTGGCCAATGGCTGGCAAGTCCAGTCGGACATGGCGCCGTTCGTGCAGATCCAGCAGCGCCTGACCGCCAGCTACGAGCGTCAGGACATCCGCAGCTTTGTCGATGACAGCTTCAACGTCATGCGCGCTGCCTATCCGTTCGCCAACAACCCGTACCTGCAAGAGACCGTCGAGAACCTGCAACCGGCGATGAGCCGCGCCTACTTCCTCGCCCTCGAACAGCGCAAGGCCGAAATGAGCGAGTTCCTCGAACTGTTCGAGCGCTTGCTGGCGGCCGTGCTCGCCCGTGATTTGCCGCTGATCCGCATCGTGCTGACGGCTTACGCCCAGCGCAGCTGCGATCTGGTGGTGTCTGCCCTGACGGTCGCCTAAGCGTGCGGCTCAAGTGCATCAAACTGGCGGGATTCAAATCCTTCGTCGACCCGACCACGGTGAACTTCCCCAGTAACATGGCGGCAGTCGTCGGGCCGAACGGTTGCGGCAAGTCGAACATCATCGACGCCGTACGCTGGGTGATGGGCGAAAGTTCGGCGAAGAACCTGCGTGGCGAATCGATGACCGACGTCATCTTCAACGGTTCGACCAGCCGCAAACCGGTGAGCCAGGCGAGCATCGAACTGGTGTTCGACAACTCCGACGGCACGCTGCTGGGCGAATACGCGGCCTACGCGGAAATCTCCATTCGCCGCAAAGTCACCCGCGACAGCCAGACCACTTATTACCTCAACGGCACCAAATGCCGTCGTCGCGACATCACCGATATTTTCCTCGGCACCGGTCTGGGCCCGCGCAGCTACTCGATCATCGAGCAGGGGATGATCTCCAAGCTGATCGAGTCCAAACCTGAAGATTTGCGCAACTTCATCGAAGAAGCGGCGGGCATCTCCAAGTACAAGGAGCGCCGGCGCGAGACCGAAAACCGCATCCGCCGTACCCACGAAAACCTTGCCCGCCTGACTGACCTGCGCGATGAACTCGAGCGTCAGCTCGAACGCTTGCACCGCCAGGCCGAGGCCGCCAAGAAGTATCAGGAATTCAAAGCCGAGGAGCGTCAGCTCAAGGCGCAACTGTCGGCCCTGCGCTGGCAGGATCTGAACGAACAGGTCGGCCAGCGCGAGTCGATCATCGGCACCCAGGAAATCAGTTTCGAGGCGCTGGTCGCCGAGCAACGTAACGCCGACGCGGCCATTGAGCGCCTGCGCGACGGGCATCACGACCTGTCAGAGCGCTTCAATCTGGTGCAGGGGCGCTTCTATTCGGTCGGTGGCGACATCGCCCGGGTCGAGCAAAGCATCCAGCACGGCCAGCAACGTTTGCGTCAGTTGCAGGACGATTTGAAAGAAGCCGAACGCGCGCGACTGGAAACCGAGTCGCACCTAGGGCACGACCGCACGTTGCTGCTGACCCTCGGCGAAGAGCTGGACATGCTCACCCCCGAGCAGGAAATCACCAGCGCTGCCGCCGAAGAAGCTGCCGCCGCACTCGAAGATTCCGAAAGCGTCATGCACGGCTGGCAGGAGCAGTGGGACACCTTCAACCTGACCGCTGCCGAACCACGGCGTCAGGCCGAAGTGCAGCAGTCACGCATCCAGCAGCTCGAAACCAGCATGGAGCGCCTGGCCGATCGCCAAAAGCGCCTCGGCGAAGAGCGCGCGTTGCTCTCGGCTGATCCGGAAGACGCGGCGATCATGGAGCTCAACGAGCAGCTCGCCGAGTCCGAAGCGACCCTTGAAGACTTGCAGACCAGCGAAGAGGCTCAGGTCGAAAAGCTTGAGCAACTGCGTCAGGAACTGCAGCAAGCGCTGACCGCACAGCAACAGGCGCAGGGCGATTTACAGCGTCTCAATGGTCGCCTGGCCTCCCTTGAAGCCTTGCAGCAAGCCGCGCTCGATCCGGGCACCGGCACCGCTGAATGGCTGAAGGAACACAACCTCGCCGAGCGCCCGCGTCTGGCCGAAGGCCTGAAGGTCGAGGCCGGTTGGGAGCTGGCGGTAGAGACCGTGCTCGGTGCCGATCTGCAAGCGGTGCTGGTCGATGATTTCAGCGGCTTCGATTTGTCCGGTTTTACTCAGGGCGATTTGCGCTTGCTCAGTCCTGGCACCGATGGCGTGCGAGTGGCGGGCAGCCTGCTGGACAAAGTCGAGGCGCAGATCGATCTGTCGCCGTGGCTCGGTCAGGTCAAACCAGTCGACAGTCTGGAGCAGGCATTGGCCCTGCGCGGCCAGTTGAGCGCCGGACAGAGTGTAATCAGCCGCGACGGCTATTGGGTCGGCCGGCACTTTCTACGCGTACGACGGGCCAGCGAAGCCGAAAGCGGCATGCTCGCCCGTGGTCAGGAAATCGAGGCGCTGCATCTCGAACGCGAAGAGCGTGAAGCCACTGTCGAAGCCATGGAAAACCGTTTGCAAACCCTGCGCGCGCAACAGCGTCAGCAGGAAAACGGTCGTGAACATTTGCGTCGTTTGCTGCAAGACGAAGCTCGCCAGCAAGGTGAACTGAAGGCGCAATTGTCCGCCGGTAAAGCCAAGGCCGAACAGCTGACGTTACGTCGCACTCGCCTTGATGAAGAGCTGGTCGAACTCGGCGAACAACGTGCGTTGGAACACGAGCACATCGGTGAAGCGCGCATGCACTTGCAGGAAGCCCTCGATGCGATGGCGCTGGACACCGAGCAGCGCGAATTGCTGCTGGCCCAGCGCGACAGCCTGCGCGAACGCCTCGACCGCGTGCGTCAGGAAGCGCGGCAGCACAAGGATCATGCACACCAGTTGGCCGTGCGTCTCGGCTCGTTGCGCGCGCAGCACGACTCCACGCGCCAGGCGCTGGAACGTCTGGAAATGCAGTCCGAGCGCCTGACCGAAAAGCGCGAACAGTTGAGTCTGAATCTGGAGGAGGGCGAAGCACCGCTAGAAGAACTGCGCCTGAAACTCGAAGAGCTGCTCGACAAGCGCATGACCGTCGATGAAGAACTCAAGACCGCGCAGATCGCCCTCGAAGATGCCGACCGCGAACTGCGCGACGCAGAAAAGCGCCGCACGCAAGCCGAGCAGCAATCGCAACTGATCCGTGGTCAGCTCGAACAGCAACGCATGGAATGGCAGGCCCTGACCGTGCGCCGCAAGGCCCTGCAGGATCAATTGCTCGAAGACGGCTACGATCTCAACGGCGTGCTCGCCACCTTGACGGCGCAAGCCAGTGAACGCGAAGCCGAAGAAGAACTCGAACGGATCAACGCGCGGATTCAGCGCCTGGGCGCGATCAACCTCGCGGCCATCGATGAATACACGCAACAATCCGAGCGTAAACGTTATCTTGATGCGCAGAACGCCGATCTGGTCGAAGCGCTGGAGACCCTGGAAAACGTCATTCGCAAGATCGACAAGGAAACCCGCAACCGTTTCAAAGATACCTTTGATCAGATCAATGGCGGGTTACAGGCGCTTTTCCCAAAAGTTTTCGGTGGTGGGCGCGCGTATTTGGAACTGACGGGCGAAGATCTACTCGATACAGGGGTAACGATCATGGCGCAGCCGCCAGGGAAGAAGAACAGCACCATCCATTTGCTCTCCGGCGGGGAAAAAGCTCTGACCGCGCTGGCACTGGTTTTTGCGATCTTCAAGTTGAACCCGGCGCCGTTCTGCATGCTCGATGAAGTTGACGCGCCACTGGATGACGCTAACGTTGGACGCTACGCACGCTTGGTCAAAGAGATGTCGCAGACCGTGCAGTTCATCTATATCACCCACAACAAGATCGCCATGGAAATGGCCGAGCAGTTGATGGGCGTAACGATGCATGAACCGGGTTGTTCGCGACTGGTAGCGGTGGATGTCGAGGAGGCGATGGCGATGGTGGATGCCTGAGCCGGTATCTTGTGGGAAAGGTATTAGGGGTTTGTAGGACTTTCTTACCGGGCTCGACTTGCTGGCCAATCGACATATTCGCGCAAGCCGATGAGGCAGACGGTGTAAAGTTGTCTATGGTCGTGCTAGTTTAATGTCAATTTTTCGTATACGTGGGCAAAACGCCTGTCAGAACATAGAGTTGGCGCCAGGTGTTAAAGCG
>NZ_JBIWAL010000018.1:66902-91815 GCF_044760045.1 Pseudomonas sp. NPDC098747
AAATAAAATTACACCAAATATAAAAAAACCAAGAAAAAAAATCTAAAACTAAAAGACCCACTTCCTAATAGACATAGTAATCATTGTTATATAAGGTATTCTTTTCGATGGCTGGCGCCGTATGCGCGGCGGCAAGGGAAAGTTGAAATTCCGTCTTGATCGGAGTTTGTCCAATCTGCCGGACGAGGACACCAGCCCTGAGCTGTTGGGCCCGGCCCGCGTACTGGACACGCACAAAGAACCGCAACTGGACGAACACGATCTGCCGTCGGTGAGCATGCCGGCCCGCGAATCACGCGAGCCTCGCGAATCCGGTGGCAAACGTGGCAAGCGCGGCGGCAACGGTCCGGCCCAGGGCGACCTGAACCTCGACCTCGATCTGGACGGCCCGAGCTTCAGCAGCCGTGATGACTTCGCTGATGACGCCAAGCCAGCGCCAGCCGTGGTCGAAAAGGATCAACCTCAAGCCGAAGAAGTTCTGGTGATCAGTGTGATCTGCCGTGACGCCGCCGGCTTCAAAGGCCCTGCGCTGTTGCAGAACATTCTGGAAAGCGGTTTGCGTTTTGGTGAGATGGATATTTTCCACCGTCACGAAAGCATGGCCGGCAACGGTGAAGTGCTGTTCTCCATGGCCAACGCGGTCAAGCCGGGCATCTTTGATCTGGACGACATCGACCATTTCAGCACCCCGGCGGTGAGCTTCTTCCTTGGCCTGCCAGGCCCGCGTCACCCGAAGCAGGCCTTCGACGTGATGGTGGCCGCAGCCCGCAAGCTGTCGCAGGAATTGAACGGCGAGCTGAAAGATGATCAGCGCAGCGTTCTGACCGCGCAAACCATCGAGCACTACCGTCAGCGCATCGTCGAATTCGAACGTCGCGCCCTGACCCACAAGCGTTGATTTCAAAGATTGCCTCGCTGTCCGGGGCAATCAGCAATATAGATTGAGCAGCCTCGGCTGCTCTTTTGCTTTATGAGAGAACACCCATGACCGCCGCCGAAAACCGCATTCTAGCGCTGCGTGCTGAACTCGATCAGCACAACTACCGTTATCACGTCCTCGACGAGCCGAGTATTCCGGACGCCGAGTACGACCGGTTGTTTCACGAGCTCAAGGCGCTGGAAGCGGCCAATCCCGACCTGATCACCAGCGATTCGCCGACCCAGCGCGTCGGCAGCGTAGCGCTCACCGCGTTTACACAGGTGCGTCACGAAGTCCCGATGCTCAGCCTCGGCAACGCGTTTGAAGAAACCGACATGCGCGAGTTCGACCGTCGGGTGAGCGAAGGTCTGGATCTGCCGGCTGGTGATCTGTTCGGCGGCAGCGCGGTGGTGGAATACAGCTGTGAGCCGAAGCTCGATGGCCTGGCGGTCAGCCTGCTGTATCAGGAAGGCGTGCTGGTGCGTGGCGCCACGCGCGGTGACGGCACCACCGGCGAAGACATCAGCGTCAACGTACGCACGGTGCGCAACATTCCACTGAAGCTGCACGGCGAAGGCTGGCCGGCGACGCTGGAAGTGCGCGGTGAAGTGTTCATGTCCAAGGCCGGTTTCGAGCGCCTCAACGCCTCGCAACTGGAAGTTGGCGGCAAGACCTTCGCCAACCCGCGTAACGCGGCGGCCGGTAGTCTGCGTCAGCTCGATTCGAAGATCACCGCCAACCGTCCGCTGGAATTCTGCTGCTACGGCATCGGTCAGGTCTCTCACGATATTTCCGACACACACATCGGCAACCTCAAGCAGTTGCAGAAGTGGGGCATGCCGATCAGTCATGAACTGAAACTGGCCAAAGGCATTGGCGAGTGCCTGGATTACTACCGCGACATCGGCGCACGACGCAATTCGCTGAGCTACGAAATCGACGGCGTGGTGTTCAAGGTCAACAGCATTGCCGATCAGCGTGAGCTGGGCTTCCGCGCTCGCGAACCGCGTTGGGCGATCGCGCATAAATTCCCGGCGATGGAAGAACTCACCGAGTTGCTCGACGTGGAATTCCAGGTCGGTCGCACCGGCGCCGTCACCCCGGTAGCCCGTTTGAAACCGGTCAAGGTTGCGGGCGTCACCGTGGCCAACGCCACGTTGCACAACATGGATGAAGTAGCACGGCTGGGCCTGATGATCGGCGACACCGTGATCATCCGCCGCGCCGGTGACGTGATTCCGCAAGTGGTGCAAGTGGTCACCGAGCGTCGTCCGGAAAATGCGCGGCCGGTAGCGATCCCGGAAAACTGCCCGGTATGCGGCTCCCATGTCGAGCGTACGCAACTGATCAAGCGCAGCAAGGGTAAAGAAACCGTCAGCGAAGGCGCGGTGTATCGCTGCGTCGGGCGGCTGGCCTGTGGCGCGCAACTGAAACAGGCGATCATTCACTTCGTTTCGCGCCGGGCGATGGACATCGAAGGTCTGGGCGACAAGAGCGTCGAGCAATTGGTCGACGAAGGTCTGGTCAGTTCACCGGCTGATCTGTACGCACTGAAGTTCGACGACATCGTCGATCTGGAAGGTTTCGCCGAAGTCTCCAGCAACAAATTGCTGGCAGCGATTGCCGACAGCAAGACGCCGGGGCTGGCGCGGTTCATCTATGCGCTGGGCATTCCCGATGTCGGCGAAGAGACCGCCAAGGTGCTTGCACGCTCGCTCGGTTCGCTGGAGCGCGTGCAGCAAGCCTTGCCGCAAGTGCTGACCTACCTGCCGGATGTGGGGCTGGAAGTGGCACACGAGATTCACAGCTTCTTTGAAGACGCGCATAACCAGCAGGTGATCAGCGAATTGCTCGGCCATGGTTTGCTGATTCAGGATCAGGGCGAGTTGGGCGCCGAGTTCGCCGCCAGCACCACGCTGGGTGGCTTCCTCGACAAGCTGCACATTCCCTCGGTCGGCCCGGGCGGGGCGCAAAAACTGGCAGACAAGTTTGGTTCGCTCGAAGCGGTGATGAATGCCGACTGGCTGGACATGCGTCAGGCGTTGCCGGAGAAACAGGCGAATTCGGTTCGCGAGTTTTTTGCCGTGCCGCAGCATCGTCAGCTTGCCTTGGACGCCGAGAAACAGCTGCGTGATTTCGGCATGCACTGGCAGAGCGAGAAGAAAGTCGTCGAAGGCTTGCCGCTGTCTGGTGAGACCTGGGTGCTGACCGGCAAGGTCGAGTTGATGAGTCGCGATGTGGCTAAAGATCACCTCGAAAGCCTGGGCGCGAAAGTGGCCGGTTCCGTTTCGGCGAAAACCCATTGCGTGGTGGCAGGGCCGGGAGCCGGTTCGAAGCTGACCAAGGCCAATGAGCTGGGCGTGAAGGTGATGGATGAAGAGGCGTTTATCGCCTTCCTCAAAACCCATGGCATTTCCGCCTGAAACTCCCTCTTTAGGAAAAGTGAAGCCTTCGGGAAAGCAGGGCCTTGAAGAAGTGAGGGCTTTTGTGGCGAGGGGATTTATCCCCGTTCGGCGACGCAGTCGTCGCAAAACCAGTCTGCGCGGTGTGTCTGACTGAATGAGGGCGGATGGTTTTGGGGTCGCTTCGCAACCCAGCGGGGATAAATCCCCTCGCCACAAGGGTTCTGCCTGGCTCCACAGTGCTGGACAATACCTGTGGTGGTATCACCAGCAATGCGGTTATGCGCGGGAACGATGTTGTCATGGCAATGATCTAGTCTTGGCAAGACCCAGGGAGAGATCACCATGTACCGCTTTTTCGAGCAGCTCAGTTCTCGCATCGTCGCGCCGTTCATGGCCGAGTCCTCACGCAACAGCAAAGTCTGGCCATGCCGCTGTGGCCAGTCGTTGTTCTTTCGTAACAGCCAATGCCTGGCCTGTAACGCATTGCTCGGTTATCAACCCGAAGAAAGTCGCCTGACCTCACTGCAACCGGGGCCGCAAGAGGGCACCTGGACGCTCGATGCCGATCTCGACAACGGTTTGTTTCTGCGCTGCGCCAACCTCGACACACCCGCCGCGTGCAACTGGCTGCTGCCGTTCAATGGTCACGACACCCTGTGCGTCGCCTGCAACCTCAATCGCACCATTCCCGACCTGTCCATCCCGGAAAACCCCGAACGCTGGCGCAAAGTCGAAATCGCCAAGCGTCGTCTGGTCGCGCAACTGATCACCCTTGGCTTGCAGGTCATCCCGAAAACCGTGGATGAGGAAACCGGGCTGGCCTTCGACTTCATCGGCGTCGACCTCGAAGGCAACGCACCCATGACCGGCCACGCCAACGGTCTGATCACTCTCGACATCAAAGAAGCCGACGATGCCCACCGCGAGCAGGTGAGGGCGCAGATGCACGAGCCGTATCGCACGCTGCTTGGGCATTTTCGCCATGAGGTGGGGCATTACTACTGGGATCGCCTGATCGCCAACGGCCCGTGGCTCAGCTCGTTTCGCAACCTGTTCGGCGACGAGCGCGCCAGCTACGCCGAGGCGCTTGATCGCCACTATCAGCAGGGCGCGCCGCTGGACTGGCCGCAGCACTGCGTCAGCGCCTACGCGACCATGCACCCATGGGAAGACTGGGCGGAAACCTGGGCGCATTACCTGCACATGATGGACGCTGTAGACACCGCGCTGGGTTTCGGCATGAGCGCGCGGGAAATGGATTTCGACTACCAGCCGTTTCCGACCAGCACGTTGTACGACCCGCAACACCCGGGTGGCGAGGCGTTCCTGTCATTCGTCAACGCGTGGATCGAACTTGCGGGCATGCTCAATGAACTGTCGCGCAGCATGGGTCAGCCGGATTTCTACCCGTTCGTGCTGCCGGCGGCGGCGATTGCCAAGCTGCATTTCATTCATCTGGTGATCCAGCAGGCGGGCGGCAGGGCGGATGAAGTATTAGCCGCGCAATAAGATCAAAAGATCGCAGCCTGCGGCAGCGCCTACAGGGGTATGCGTGTCCTGTGGGGACTGCGGCAGGCTGCGATCTTTATGTCCTTGAAGCTGTTCATGTTTTTTATCTGGATCGAACGGTTGTAACTTCGTCTCAGATAGGTACAATGGCGCGGCTCGCCGACAGGCAAGCGTCGTTATGGTGACCCCATCGGTCCCCCCGCAACGATTACCCGTGAACCTGGTCAGATCCGGAAGGAAGCAGCCACAACGGGAACATTGTGTGCCGGGGTGTGGCTGGTGGGGTTACCACCTTAACGAACAATCGAACGCTTCAACCGAACTGCATGAGTTTTACTCACTGCGGTTTTTTTTGTGTCCGGGATTTAGCAAAGCAGTACGAATTTCCATGTTGACGATGATCATGTGGGAGCGAGCTTGCTCGCGAATGCGCTGGGTCATGCAATATTGATGTCGATTGACGCGACGCCTTCGCGAGCAAGCTCGCTCCCACAGGGTTCAGCGGTAATCCTCAGGCTTGCCGGTATAAAGCTGAATAATCTCATCAATCTCCCCCGACATTTTCATCCGCAGCAGCGTCCGTAAAATCCGCTGCACCGGCACTGTCGGATCATTCCTCACATAGCAGCCGACATGCTGCTCTTGCAGCACCGCCACGCCGTGCAGCTGCTGCTCCGGCGTCAGGCGCTGGTTGAACCAGTCCAGCGTCCACTGGTTGCTCACGGCGTAGCGATAACGCCCGGCCAGCAATTTTTCCAGCACCTGTTCCTGATTGCGCGCGTCTTCACGTTGCAGTTGATCGGCATCGAACAGCGGTTGCAGCGTGGGGTAGCTGTAACCGAGCACGGTGCCTATTGATTGGCGGGGCAGTTGGGCTGGATCGGTGTTGGCTGGCTGTTTTTGACGGCTGATCAGCAAATCACGCTGAAACAACAGCGGCAGGCTCCAGATGTAATCGCCGGACTGATTCGGCAGCCAGGATTGTGCGGCATAGCAGCGCACATCGATCTCGCCGTGTTCCATCGAACTTTGCACCCGCGTGCGAGGCAGGACGACAAACTGCGCTGGCACGCCGACCTGAGTGGCCAAGCTGAGCATGATGTCGTACAGGATGCCCTGAGTCGGGCGGCCGCGTTCCAGTTGCACCATCGGCATCGCCCAGCTGTCGGGCACGGCGAAACGCAGCGGTGTTTCCGCTGCCGTTACGCTTAGGCTCATCCCTAGCATTGCCCCCACGGCCCAACGCATAAATGCTCCGGTAATTCGCGATCCCGAGCCGATAAAAGCCTCTGCTCATGCAGCTTAGCCATATTAGAGAAGGACACCGGATGCAATTTTGCCCTTGCTCCGCTAGCATTAGCCGCTTCAGCTTCCTTCGTTGCGACGGTTTTCGATGAGTTATCAGGTTCTTGCACGTAAATGGCGTCCGCGCTCGTTCCGCGAAATGGTCGGCCAGACCCATGTGCTCAAGGCTCTGATCAATGCCTTGGACAGCCAGCGGCTGCACCACGCGTACCTGTTCACCGGTACGCGCGGGGTGGGTAAAACCACGATTGCGCGGATCATTGCCAAATGCCTGAACTGTGAGACAGGTATCACTTCCAGCCCGTGTGGCGAATGTTCGGTGTGCCGCGAAATCGATGAAGGTCGTTTTGTCGACCTGATCGAGATCGACGCCGCCAGCCGCACCAAGGTCGAAGACACCCGCGAGCTGCTCGATAACGTGCAGTACGCGCCGAGCCGCGGGCGCTTCAAGGTCTACCTGATCGACGAAGTGCACATGCTCTCCAGCCATTCCTTCAATGCGCTGCTCAAAACCCTTGAAGAACCGCCGCCGTACGTCAAGTTCATCCTGGCGACCACCGACCCGCAGAAACTTCCGGCAACGATTCTTTCGCGCTGCCTGCAGTTCTCACTGAAGAACATGACGCCTGAGCGTGTGGTCGAGCACTTGACCCACGTCCTCAGCGCCGAAAACGTGCCGTTCGAAGACGACGCGCTGTGGCTGCTGGGTCGTGCCGCTGACGGCTCGATGCGTGATGCCATGAGCCTGACCGACCAGGCCATCGCGTTCGGCGAAGGCAAGGTTATGGCCACCGACGTGCGGGCGATGCTCGGCACGCTGGATCACGGCCAGGTTTATGACGTGCTCCACTCCTTGATCGAAGGTGATGCCAAGGCGTTGCTCGAAGGCGTGCGTCACTTGGCTGAGCAGGGGCCGGACTGGAACGGCGTGCTCTCGGAAATTCTCAATGTGTTGCACCGTGTGGCCATCGCTCAGGCGCTGCCGGACGGTGTCGACAACGGCCATGGCGACCGCGATCGGGTGTTGGCATTGGCGCAGGCCTTGCCGGCCGAAGATGTGCAGTTCTATTACCAGATGGGCCTGATCGGGCGCCGCGATTTGCCGCTGGCACCGGACCCGCGTGGCGGTTTCGAAATGGTCTTGCTGCGGATGCTGGCCTTTAGGCCCGCCGACACCGCGGACGCCCCGAGGCAACCGCTAAAGCCAGTGGGGATCAGCCAGGCCACAGTTGATTCCGCAAACTCCGTGGCTGCCGTGCCTAAAGCTGCGCCGGTGGTCGCTGCGGCTGTTGCGCCCGTTCCAGCGCCAGTGGTTACGCCTGCCCCAGCGCCAGTGGCTGCACCTTCACCAGCTCCCGAGCCTGTAGTTGCAGATGAGCCCGAACTTGCGCCGGAACCAGAACCAGAACCCGAGCCAGTCGCCGTCGAAGCTGTCATCGATTTGCCTTGGAACGATCCGGTAGAACCTGAGCCCGAGCCGGTGCAGCAACCTGCCGTCGAGCCGGTGCTGGAGACTGCCGCCGAGCAACCAGAGCTGGCGCCGATGCCGCTGCCGACCCCGGACAGCGTCGTTCCGGACGCGCCGGAGCTGGCCGTCGCGCCGAGCCTTGAGCCGACAGTCGCCGATGTCGATGCCGCCACACCGGGCATGGACATGGACGATGAGCCACCGCTGGACGAGGATTACATCGAGCCGGACATGGATTCGGCCTACAGCTACCTCGATGAGCTGGCCAGCGAACACGCCGCAGAACCGGCGCCGGAACCCGAGCCTGAGCCCGCTGCGATGCCGGCCACGGGTCTGGCGTTGCAGTGGCTGGAGTTGTTCCCGAAACTACCGATTTCCGGCATGACCGGCAGCATCGCCGCCAACTGCACATTGATCGCGGTCGATGGCGAACATTGGTTGCTGCACCTGGACCCGGCGCACAGTGCACTGTTCAATGCCACTCAACAGCGTCGTCTCAACGATGCGTTGAATCAGTACCATGGCCGCACGCTGGGCCTGACCATCGAACTGATCAAGCCTGAGCAGGAAACCCCGGCACAGGCTGCCTCGCGTCGGCGCGTCAATCGCCAGCGCGAAGCGGAAGAATCGATCCACGGTGATCCGTTCATCCAGCAAATGGTTCAGCAGTTCGGCGCGGTCGTGCGAAGCGATACTATTGAACCTGTCGACGCTCTGGTCGCTCAGGGCTAATAACTGAAGGCGTTCGGTCTTAATCGCCGGGCGCTGTTTTTGATCCAAGTACTTTTGAGGTGATTCCCATGATGAAAGGTGGCATGGCCGGCCTGATGAAGCAGGCGCAGCAGATGCAGGAAAAAATGGCCAAGATGCAGGAAGAACTGGCCAACGCCGAAGTCACCGGTAAAGCCGGTGGCGATATGGTCACCGTGGTGATGACCGGTCGTCACGACGTGAAAAGCGTGAGCATCGACCCGAGCCTGGTCGAAGGCTTGAGCGAAGACGACAAGGAAATGCTCGAGGCCGTTGTTGCCGCTGCCGTCAACGACGCGGTGCGCAAGATCGAAGCCAACAGCCAGGAAAAAATGGGCGGCATGACTGCCGGCATGAACCTGCCAGCGGGTATGAAACTGCCATTCTGATTCGCCATCCGGCGGCAGATGAGCTACACAAAATGCCAGGCATTGCGCCTGGCATTTTTGTTTCTGGCAGATGAGATGTGTGTTGACGGTGGGGACGCCTTCGCGAGCAAGCTCGCTCCCACAGGGGAATGCATTGCAAATGTGGGAGCGAGCTTGCTCGCGAAGAAGTTACCCCGGTCTGATTGAACAAACATCGAACCCGCCACTGCCACAAAGGTCTGCTCCCTATACCGTCGAATTCATCATTCACAGGAGACGCTGACATGTCCGACCCTCTGACCCTCAACCAGCGCTTTGTGCTGGCCTCGCGCCCGGTTGGCGCGCCGACCCCCGAGAACTTTCGGCTGGAGCGCGAAGCGCTGCCGGATCTTGAAGATGGCCAGGTGTTGCTGAAAACCCTTTACCTGTCGCTCGATCCCTACATGCGCGGGCGCATGAGTGACGCTCCGTCCTACGCCGCCCCGGTACAAATCGGCGAGGTGATGACCGGTGGCGCTGTCAGCCGTGTCGAACGTTCGCGTCATCCGAAATTCCACGAAGGTGATCTGGTCGTCGGTGCCACCGGTTGGCAGAGCCACAGCATCAGCGACGGGCGCGACATCATGCCGATCCCGTCCGGGCTGCCGAGTCCGTCGATGGCCCTCGGTGTGCTGGGCATGCCCGGCATGACGGCGTACATGGGATTGATGGACATCGGTCAGCCAAAGGAGGGCGAAACCTTGGTGGTGGCTGCCGCGTCCGGCGCTGTAGGCTCGGTGGTCGGGCAAGTGGCGAAGATCAAAGGTCTGCGCACGGTCGGCGTGGCCGGTGGCGCTGATAAGTGCAAATACGTGGTCGAGGAATTGGGCTTCGACGCCTGTATCGATCACAAGGCTGCGGATTTCGCCGCGCAGTTAGCCGAGGCCTGTCCCGATGGCATCGACATCTATTACGAGAACGTCGGTGGTCATGTCTTCGATGCTGTGGTGCCGCTGCTCAATCCCAAGGCGCGCATTCCGCTGTGCGGCCTGATTGCCGGTTACAACGCCCACGAAGCACCGCAAGGCCCGGATCGTTTGCCGATGCTGCAACGCACGTTGCTGACCAAGCGTGTGCGGATTCAAGGCTTCATCGTGTTCGATGACTACGGTGATCGTCAGCCGGAATTCATCAGTCACATGGTGCCGTGGGTGCGCGACGGCAAGGTCAAATTCCGTGAAGACGTGGTGGAAGGCCTGGAGCAGGCGCCCGAGGCGTTTATCGGTCTGCTGGAAGGACGCAACTTCGGCAAACTGGTCGTGCGGGTTGCCCAGGACTGAGTATTTGACGCTGGCCAGAGGCGCGGGTATAAACCGCGTCTCGTTGTTTTGTCGGACTTTTTACCCATGAGCTTCAGCCCTTTGATTCGCCAATTGATCGATGCCCTGCGAATTTTGCCGGGTGTGGGTCAGAAAACCGCCCAGCGCATGGCGTTGCAAATGCTCGAACGTGACCGCAGCGGCGGTCTGCGCCTGTCCCAAGCGTTGAGCCAGGCCATGGAAGGGGTAGGGCATTGCCGCCAGTGCCGCACGCTGACCGAAGACGATCTGTGCCCGCAGTGCGCCGATACCCGCCGCGACGACACCTTGCTGTGCGTGGTGGAAGGACCGATGGATGTTTACGCGGTCGAGCAGACCGGGTTCCGTGGGCGTTATTTCGTGCTCAAGGGGCATTTGTCGCCGCTCGATGGCCTCGGGCCTGAGGCGATCGGCATTCCGCAGTTGATCACGCGGATTGAAGAAGCGGGCACGTTTACCGAAGTTATCCTGGCCACCAACCCGACGGTGGAAGGCGAGGCGACCGCGCATTACATCGCTCAGTTGCTCAACAACAAAGGCCTGATCGCTTCGCGCATTGCCCACGGTGTGCCGCTGGGTGGTGAGCTGGAACTGGTGGACGGCGGGACGCTGGCGCATTCGTTTGCCGGGCGTAAACCGATCGCCCTCTGATTTATGTGGTGTTAAGTCCGACGCCATCGCTGGCAAGCCAGCTCCCACAGTGATTTGGGTTGATCAAAAAATATGTGAACAACATCGAACCCTGTGGGAGCCGGCAAGATTGCTTCCACAGTGATTTGGGTTGATCAAAAAATATGTGAACAACATTGAGCCCTGTGGGAGCTGGCAAGATTGCTCCCACAGTGATTTGGGTCGATCAAAAAATATGTGAACAACATCGAACCCTGTGGGAGCCGGCAAGATTGCTCCCACAGTGATTTGGGTTGATCAAAAAATATGTGAACAACATTGAGCTCCTGTGGGAGCCGGCAAGATTGCTCCCACAGTGATTTGGGATTTATCACAAAGTTTGTGAACGACACCTGACCCTGTGGGAGCTGGCTTGCCAGCGATGGGCGCACCTCGGTGTACCTGATTCACACAATCATGTTGAAAACCAAGCAAGCGCTCGGTTAACGTCGGCGAACCCTTCGATGGAGTTCGCCGATGCCTGCCTTTCAGGAATACTTCGACCCCAGCCACCAAATGGTCCGCGACAGCGTCAGACGTTTCGTCGAGCGCGAGATCCTGCCGGACATTGATGCGTGGGAAGAAGCCGAAAGCTTCCCCCGTGAGCTGTACTTGAAGGCCGGTGCCGCCGGTATCCTCGGCATTGGTTACCCCGAAGCACTGGGTGGCAGTCACGAAGGCGATCTGTTTGCCAAGGTCGCCGCAAGTGAAGAGCTGATGCGCTGCGGCTCTGGCGGCTTGGTGGCCGGGCTGGGTTCGCTGGATATCGGCCTGCCACCCATCGTCAAATGGGCGCGGCCCGAAGTGCGTGATCGCGTCGTGCCGCAAGTGCTCAGTGGTCAAAAGATCAGTGCGCTTGCCGTCACCGAGCCCGGCGGCGGCTCCGACGTCGCCAACCTGCAAACCCGCGCCGTACGTGACGGCGACTTCTACCGGGTCAGCGGCAGCAAAACCTTTATCACCAGTGGCGTGCGTGCCGACTTCTACACCGTCGCGGTGCGTACTGGCGCGCCGGGTTTTGGCGGCATCAGCCTGCTGCTGATCGAAAAGGGCACGCCGGGTTTCACCGTCGGCCGGCAATTGAAGAAAATGGGCTGGTGGGCATCGGACACGGCTGAATTGTTCTTCGACGATTGCCGGGTGCCTGTAGGAAACTTGATCGGCGCCGAGAACATGGGCTTCGCCTGCATCATGGGCAACTTCCAGAGCGAACGGCTGGCGTTGGCTCTGATGGCCAACATGACCGCGCAGCTTGCGCTTGAGCAGAGCCTGAAGTGGGCACGCGAGCGTGAAGCGTTCGGCAAGCCGATCGGCAAGTTTCAAGTGATCAAGCATCGCCTCGCCGAAATGGCCACGGCGCTGGAAGTCTCGCGTGAGTTCACTTACCGGCAAGCGGCGAAAATGGCGGCGGGGCAGAGTGTGATCAAGGAGATTTCCATGGCCAAGAATTTTGCAACGGACACCTCGGACCGGATTACCACGGAGGCGGTGCAGATTCTTGGTGGGCTGGGTTACATGCGCGAAAGTCTGGTGGAGCGGCTGTACCGGGATAACCGCATCTTGTCGATTGGCGGCGGGACGCGGGAGGTGATGAACGAGATCATCAGTAAGCAGATGGGGCTTTGATCAGCGTCGCAGCGGGCGGCCCCTTCGCGAGCAAGCTCGCTCCCACATTCGACCGCATTCCAACTGGAGGAATGGGATCAACTGTGGGAGCGAGCTTGCTCGCGAAGGCGTACTTACAGGCGCCGCTTACTTTTCAGTCAAAGCAAACTGCGTCAGGCAGAACGTCGGAATGCCCATGTCCTGCAGACGCTGCGAACCGTTCAGCTCCGGCAAATCTATAATCGCCGCCGCCTCGTGCACCCGTGCGCCCATGCGGCGAATCAGGTTGGCCGCCGCGATCAGCGTGCCGCCGGTCGCGATCAAGTCATCAAACATCACCACGGAGTCGCCTTCACACAGGCTGTCGGCGTGCACTTCCAGGAACGCTTCGCCGTATTCGGTCGCGTAACCTTCGGCCAGTACGTCCGCCGGCAGTTTGCCCTGCTTGCGGAACAGCACCAGCGGCTTGTTCAACTGATAGGCCAATACCGAACCGATCAGAAAGCCGCGAGCATCCATCGCGCCGATGTGCGTGAAGTCGGCTTCGACGTAGCGGTGAGCGAAGCTGTCCATCACTAGGCGCAGGGCCGTTGGCGACTGGAACAGCGGGGTGATGTCGCGAAAGATCACGCCCGGTTTCGGGAAGTCGATCACGGGGCGGATCAGGGATTTGATGTCGAAGGAGTCGAAGACCATCGTCGAGGTGTCCTGGCAGGGCTGCAAACGGCGCAGTATACCCGCGGCTGAATCGATTCGCTCGGCCGCGGGTCGAGATCAGCCTTCCAGCGAGCCGCCAGCCAACGCGCAGAGCTGGATCGGATCGAGAATGTGGATCTCTTTGCCTTCGGCGGCGATCAGTTCGTTTTGCTGGAAGCGCGTGAAAACCCGTGACACGGTTTCCACCGCCAGACCCAGGTAGTTGCCGATTTCATTGCGCGACATGCTCAGGCGGAACTGATTGGCCGAGAACCCGCGAGCGCGAAAACGTGCCGACAGGTTGACCAGGAAGGTCGCGATGCGCTCGTCGGCGGTTTTTTTCGACAGCAGCAGCATCATTTGCTGGTCGTCGCGGATCTCGCGGCTCATCACGCGCATCAACTGACGGCGCAACTGCGGCAGTTGCAGGGCCAGTTCGTCGAGGCGTTCGAAGGGGATTTCGCACACCGAGGTGGTTTCCAGCGCTTGTGCGGAGACCGGGTGTTTCTCGGTGTCCATGCCGGACAGGCCGACCAGTTCGCTCGGCAGGTGGAAGCCGGTGAGTTGTTCTTCGCCGGCATCGCTCAGGCTGAAGGTTTTCAGGGCGCCGGAGCGTACTGCATAAACGGAATCAAACGTGTCGCCCTGGCGGAACAGGAACTCACCCTTTTTCAACGGGCGGCCGCGTTTAACGATTTCGTCCAGCGCATCCATGTCTTCCAGATTCAGAGAAAGTGGCAGGCAGAGGGGGGCCAGGCTGCAATCCTTGCAATGGGCCTGGTTGTGAGCGCGCAGTTTGACTGGCTCGGACATTTCTTCAATCCTTGTGGGAAAACACACATAAGCCGTAAGGGTAACTCACGGGAGGACATTCAGGCCAGTCTATGGCGAGTTTGTCCCACGGGCGTAAAGCCGCAGGGCAATTGGCCGATAAACTGTTATCAGAGCTTTGGAAGGAACCGATTCAATGGCTGCCATCGGTACGCTGGGCCCCGCTAGCAGTGGTGTTGAGGCGCTGTCGGAAACCTTTAAAAACACCGACGACAAACACCACGACGCCGATTCGACTGCACAGGCAACCCCGACCTTGGTCGAGGGCGTCAAAGTGTCGCTGTCCGGTGCTTCAATCGAGAGGTCGGCCGGTGCGGGTGGCGATAATCGCGACATCGAAGAGAGCGGTCTGCCCGAAAACATCCAGCAACTGCTGAAGATGATTCGTAAATTGCAAAAACAGATCGCCGAGAAAAAGGCGCTCATCGAAAAGGTCATGGCCGACAAGCGTCTTTCCAACGAAGAAAAGATCATCAAGGTTGGCGCTCTGCGCGGCGCCATTGCCGCGTTGAACACCGGTCTTATTACCGCCAATCTGTCTTTGTCCAAAGTGGTGGGCCAGTCGGGGCTAACGGCCGATCAGAACCTGAAAGTGGGTTCGCTGTTGATGAAAAACTAAATCACCCGCGAGAAGCGCTGGCGATTCTGCTGTTCAAGGTAAGCGTCGAACACCATGCACACCGAGCGCACCAACAGTCGCCCGGCCGGCAATACTTCGATTCGCTCGCGATCAAGGATAATCAAGCCATCCTTGGCCATCTCTTGCAGTTGAGGCCACAGAGCGCCGAAGTAACCTTGAAAATCGATGTTGAACTGTTGCTCGATCTCGGCGAAGTTCAGGCTGAAATTGCAGATCAACTGTTGAATCACTTCCCGCCGCAGTCGGTCGTCGGCGTTGCACACCAGACCACGGCTGGTCGCCAGTTGCGCTGAGGCAAGGGTGTTCTGGTATTCGTTGAGGTCGCTGCTGTTCTGGCAGTACAGGTCGCCAATCTGGCTGATCGCCGACACGCCCAGCCCCACCAGATCGCAATGACCGTGGGTGGTGTAGCCTTGGAAATTGCGCTGCAAGGTGTGTTCTTCTTGAGCGATCGCCAGTTCGTCGTCGGGCAAGGCGAAGTGGTCCATGCCGATGTAGCGATAACCAGCGGCGGTCAGTTGTTCGATGGTGCGTTGGAGCATTTCCAGTTTTTGCGCGGGGCTCGGCAGTTCGTGGCTGTTGATCCGCCGCTGCGGCATGAAGCGTTCCGGTAAGTGCGCGTAGTTGAACACCGAGAGCCGGTCCGGTTGCAGGCTGATGACTTCTTCCACCGTGCGGGCGAAGTTCTCCGGGGTCTGTTTGGGCAGGCCGTAGATCAGGTCGATGTTGATCGAACGGAATTGCAGTGTGCGTGCGGCGTCGATCACCGCGCGGGTTTCTTCCAGGCTTTGCAGGCGATTGACCGCCCGTTGCACCGCCGGGTCGAGGTCTTGCAGGCCTATGCTGACGCGGTTGAAACCCAGCTCGCGGAGCAGGCCCATGGTCGACCAGTCGGCTTCACGCGGGTCGATCTCGATGCCGTAATCGCCGGAGTCATCGTCCAGAAGATTGAAGTGCTTGCGCAGATGCGCCATCAATTGGCGCAGTTCGTCGTGGCTGAGAAAGGTCGGCGTGCCGCCGCCGAAGTGCAGTTGCTCGACTTTCTGGGTTGGGTCGAGGTGACAGCCGATCAACTGGATTTCCTGTTCGAGTCTTTGCAGATACGGCAGTGCGCGGCCGCGATCCTTGGTGATGACTTTGTTGCAGGCGCAGTAGTAGCAAATGTTCGCGCAGAACGGCACATGCACATACAGAGACAACGGCCGCAGGGCCTTGCGGCTGTCGCGCAGGGCATGGAACAGATCGAACGTGCCGACCTGACTGTTGAATTGCACGGCCGTCGGATACGAGGTGTAACGCGGCCCCGCCAAGTCGTAGCGGCGGATCAAATCAGTGTCCCAACGAATGGCGTCGAGCATGCGGGCATTCCCCCGGATAGGCTGGCAGTGTGGCGAGTCTAGGGGCGGGCGCGGCGGGGCGTCTTGATTTGCATCAACGGGGAGGATATGGGTTGGTCATGCGGGCCTCTTCGCGAGCAAGCTCGCTCCCACAGGGGATATGCAGCGTAAACAAACCCTGTGGGAGCGAGCTTGCTCGCGAAGGCCGTAACGCCGATCTAATGCCCCATGAGCCAATGCTGATGCGGGCCGGGCAACGTCCAGATCCCGAACAGAATCACCAGCAAGCCGCCGGCCATTCGCACGCTGCGTTTGCGCAATAGCGCCGTGACGCGTTCAGCCGCCAGGCCGGTTGCCAGCAACACCGGCCAAGTGCCAAGTCCAAATGCCAACATCAACAACGCGCTGTCCAACGCATTGCCCTGGCTCGCCGACCACAGCAACGTGCTGTAAACCAACCCGCACGGCAGCCAGCCCCATAGCGCGCCGAGCAGTAATGCGCGGGGCAAACTCGACACTGGCAATAAACGGTTGGCCACTGGCTGAATGTAGCGCCACAAACCGCGCCCGAGGCTTTCGATGCGGGTCAGGCCGCTCCACCAGCCGGCCAGGTACAAGCCCATGGCAATCAGCAGCAATCCGGCCAGCACACGCATGAACAATGCAGCAGGACTGTTGGCTACCGCCCAACCGGCGAGGCCGATCAGCAATCCAGCCGTGGCATAGCTGAGGATGCGCCCCAGGTTATAGGCCAGCAGCAAGCGAAAGCGTCGACTGCGTTGTTCTTTGGGAATCGCCAGGGTCAGTGCGCCCATCAAGCCGCCGCACATCCCCAGACAATGGCCGCCGCCGAGCAATCCGAGGATCAGCGCCGACACCAACAGTGGTGCCAGTTCAAGCATGAGGTGGCGCCTTGTCGTCTGGTTTTTGCGCGTTGGCTTCGTCCACCGCTGCGGTGTGGTTCGGATCCTGATCATCGAACAGGATGCTGTGGGCCGGACCGTCGAGGTCGTCGTACTGGCCGCTGTCCACCGCCCAGAAGAAGATGTACACGGCGATGGCCACGATCAGCAGGGCAGCCGGGATCATCACGTAGAGAGCTGGCATCTGTACTCCATGCCCGCGCGGCTCAGGCCGGCAGCGGACGGGTTTCTGATCGGGCGCAGGCTTGCGGCGAACTCGGCAGGCGAGTCAGGCGCAGGGCGTTGAGCACCACGGTCAACGAACTGATCGACATGCCGATCGCGGCCCATACCGGGGTAATCCAGCCGAGGGCGGCGAACGGCAGCATGAGGCCATTGTACAGCGCGGCCCACAGCAGGTTCTCGATGATTACCCGACGGGTGCGCCGCGCCAGCGTGAAGGCTTGCACCAACGCATCGAGGCGATTGGACAGCAGCACCGCGTCGGCGCTGGTCTTGGCCAGATCGGTGGCCGAACCCATCGCCACGCTGATGTCGGCGGCGGCCAGCACCGGCACATCGTTGACGCCGTCGCCGAGCATCAGCACTTTGCGACCCTCCTTGTGCAACTGTTGCAACACTTGCAGCTTGTCATCCGGACGCAAGCCGCCGCGGGCCTCATCAATGCCCAGTTCGGCGGCGACACTGGCGACCATCGGTGAACTGTCGCCGGACAGCAGCAGCGTGCGCCAGCCACGCGCCTTGCACGCGGCGAGCAGGGCGGGTGCATCGTCGCGCAGACGATCATCGAGGACGAACCACGCCAACGGCCCCGAACCATCACCGAGCAGCAGCCATTGGCCCGGCTCATCCGGCATCGCCGGGACAGTGGCGGCGCTGAGGGCGCAGACAAATTCTGCCTGACCGATACGCAAACGTTGCTCGCCCACCACGCCTTCGAGGCCGAGCCCCGGTGTGCTCTGGACGTCTTCAGCGGCCAACGGCGCACGGCCGAACGCACGGGCAATCGGGTGTTCAGAACGGTTTTCCAGCGCGGCAGCAAGGCTCAGGCATTGGTCGCTGTCCAGTGCGCCCAAAGGACGAATCGAGCGCAGCACCAAGCGGCCCTCGGTGAGCGTGCCGGTCTTGTCGAAAATCACCGTGTCGATCTGATTCAGGCCTTCCAGCACATGGCCGCGCGTCAGCAGCAGGCCGAGTTTGTGCAGGGTGCCGGTGGCAGCGGTGAGTGCAGTGGGGGTCGCCAGTGACAGCGCGCAAGGGCAGGTTGCGACCAGCATGGCGAGGACGATCCAGAACGCCCGCGACGAATCCAGCTCCCACCACAACAGGCCGATGGCAGCCGCGGCGATCAGTGACAACAGCAAAAACCATTGCGCGGCGCGGTCGGCTATTTCCGCCAGTCGCGGTTTTTCCGCTTGGGCGCGATCAAGCAGGCGAACGATGGCCGACAGTCGTGTGTCCTGCCCCAGCGCCAGCACCTCGACGGTCAGCGCGCCTTCGACATTCAGCGTGCCAGCAGTGACCGCGTCGCCAAGGGTGCGCGATTGCGGCAGGTACTCGCCCGTCAGCAGTGATTCGTCGATGCTCGACTGGCCGTCGAGAATCTTGCCGTCCGCTGGCAGAACAGAACCTGGGTGCACCAAAACGTGGTCGCCCACACGCAACTCGCTGAGCAGAATGCGCTCGCTCTGGCCGGCATCGTCGAGACGCAGGCACGAGGCTGGCAGCAGATTGACCAACTGCGCCGTGGCAGCGGCGGTGCGTTCCCGGGCGCGTCGTTCCAGATAACGTCCGGCGAGCAAGAACAGGGCGAACATCCCCACCGCATCGAAATACAACTCGCCGACGCCGGTAATAGCGGTCCAGATCCCGGCGATATAGGCGCTACCGATCGCCAGTGAAACCGAGACATCCATGGTCAGATGCCGCGTGCGCAAATCGCGCATGGCGCCTTTGAAAAACGGCGCGCAACTGTAGAACACAATCGGCGTGGTCAGGAATAACGCGACCCAGCGCAGGATGGTGTGCAGCTCGGGGCTGAGGTCGATGTTGAATTCCGGCCAGGTGGCCATGGTCGCCATCATCGCCTGGAACCACAGCAATCCGGCGACACCCAGTTGGCGCAGGGCCAGACGGTTTTCGCTGGCCAGTTGCTCGCTGGCGCGGTCGGCCTGATACGGATGCGCGGCGTAACCGATGTGACGCAGTTCTGCGAGAATCTGGCTCAGCGGCAACTGCCCATCGGCCCAGCTCACGTGCAGGCGATGATTGGACAGGTTCAACCGTGCTTCGGCCACGGCGGGCAGCGTGCGCAGGTGTTTCTCGATCAGCCAGCCACAGGCGGCGCAACTGATGCCTTCCATCAACAGAGTGGTTTCGGCCAGATCGCCTTCGTGGCGGACGAAGGGTTGTTGCACGTCGGCGCGGTCGTATAGCGCCAGCTCATCGACCAGTTGCACCGGCAGCGCTTCGGGGTTGGCCGAAGCTTCGCTGCGATGCTGATAATAGCTTTCGAGACCGCCGGCAACGATGGCTTCAGCCACGGCCTGACAGCCAGGGCAGCAGAATTCACGGGGCTCCCCGAGGACGGCGGCGGTAAAGCGGCTGCCGGACGGGACGGGCAGGGCGCAGTGGTAGCAGGGGAGTGGGGTGGTCATGGCATCGTCTGGGGAATTAGCCCTTGCATTTGGGTGGTCCGATTGCCCTCACCCCAGCCCTCTCCCGGAGGGAGAGGGAGCCGATTGATGTGAGCCGGAAAAACAGGTTCAGTCGCCGCTATCGTCACAGACTTACCACTGTTCGAGATCAGCTCCCTTTCTCTCGGCGGGAGCGGGTTGATGTTGGCTGGAATACAGGTTCAGTCGCCGCTATCGTCGCTGTCATACACAAGACATGATAGCGCTAGAGATCAGTCCCCTCTCCCTCCGGGAGAGGGCTAGGGTGAGGGGCTCTTGATCTACTTCTTCAGGTCTTCCGCGCCTTGCAGCGGTTCATCACCCAGCAGCAGATCCTTGTCGTGGCTGACCAGTTCTTCTTCGAACATCCGCCAGATGTGCTCGTCCTGCGTACCCAGCAATTCCACAAACCGACGACCTTCGACTTTGTCATTCACCTGGCCAATATACCGGCCCGTTTCAGTTTCGCTGCGGGTCAGGACGATCTTGCGATCCTTCTCCGGCTGGGTCGGCGAGATCAGGTTCAGCTCGAGGGTTTTCGGTTGGCTGTCGCCGCTCAAGCGCAGCTCGACTTCGCCGGTCACGTCATCCAGATGCACCGCTGCACGCATCTTCAGGGTCTGCGCCAGCAGCTCACGGTCCAGCGAGCGGTTGATGCCTTTACCAGCCTCGTAGTAGTTGTCGTTGACCAGATTGTCCGGGTTGTTCACCGCGATGGTCACCATGGACAGGGTCAGCGTCACCGAACAGGCCAGAATCGCGATGATGATCCATGGCCAGAGGTGCTTGTACCAAGGGCTTACGGCGTTTGCTGCGGGCATGTTCAGTTCTCTCAACGAATTTGTGGGCCGATGAATCGGCTCTTGGCTTCAACGTGGACGCTGTCGTCATCGGTATCCTTGAGGATGAATTTCACCTCGTTGGTGCTCGATGGCAGTTGTTCCGGTGCGCTCGACAGTTCGACCGGCATGCTGAAAATATCCCCGGCGGCGACCTTGATCTCGCGTTTGCCTTGCAGGCGCAGGTCCGGCAGACCACTGGCTTCCAGCAGATAGGTATGGTCGCGCTGGTCCTTGTTCATGATCTTCAGGCTGTAGACGTTTTCGATCCGGCCTTCGGCGTTCTCGCGGTACAGCACACGGTCCTTGCTGACGTCGAAACCGACCAGCGAACGCATGAAGAACGCGGCAGCCAACAGGCTGATCATCGCCAGCAACACCACGGCATAACCGATCAGGCGTGGCCGCAGTTTATGGGTTTTCTGGCCGGACAGGTTGTGTTCGGTGGTGTAGCTGATCAGGCCGCGCGGGTAATCCATCTTGTCCATGATGCTGTCGCAGGCATCGATGCATGCAGCGCAACCGATGCACTCGATCTGCAGGCCGTCACGGATGTCGATGCCGGTCGGGCAGACCTGGACGCACATGGTGCAATCGATGCAGTCGCCCAGGCCCATGGCCTTGTAGTCGACGCCTTTCTTGCGCGGGCCACGGCTTTCGCCACGGCGCGGGTCGTAGGAAACGATCAGCGTGTCTTTGTCGAACATCACGCTCTGGAAGCGGGCGTACGGGCACATGTAAATGCACACTTGCTCGCGCAGCCAACCGGCGTTGCCATAGGTGGCGAGGGTGAAGAAACCGACCCAGAAATACGACCAGCCATCGGCCTGTCCTGTGAAGAATTCGAACACCAGTTCGCGGATCGGCGAGAAGTAGCCGACGAAGGTCATGCCGGTGACAAAACCAATCAGCAACCACAGCGAATGTTTGGCGAATTTGCGCAGGAGTTTGTTGCCGCTCATCGGCGCTTTGTCGAGCTTGATGCGCTGGTTGCGGTCGCCTTCGGTGACCTTTTCGCACCACATGAAAATCCACGTCCACACACTTTGCGGACAGGTGTAGCCACACCAGACGCGCCCGGCATACACAGTGATGAAAAACAGCCCGAACGCGGCGACGATCAAAATCCCCGAAAGCAGGATGAAATCCTGCGGCCAGAAGGTCGCGCCAAAGATGAAGAACTTGCGCTCCGGCAGGTTCCACCACACCGCCTGATGGCCTCCCCAGTTCAGCCACACCGTACCGAAATACAGCAGGAACAGACCGGCCCCCCCCATCATCCGCAGATTGCGGAACAGGCCAGTAAAAGCACGGGTGTAGATTTTTTCTCGAGAGGCGTAAAGATCGACGCTGTTGTTCGCGTTTTTACTCGGTGGCGTGACGTCGTGTACCGGTATCTGGTTACTCATCATTGCATCCCACGGCAGTGGAAAAATGCCTCGGTCGATACGTGCCAACCGCGGTCAGAAAGGGCGTTGCAGTGGCGCAATGATACGCCTGTCACGCCGATGAACGGGTGCGACCTTTGGTCGCGTTGGGGAAAAAATCTGGATGGTGTAGCGAATTCAGAAAAGCCTGATGCAGGTCAATTGACTATAGACGAATCCTTCGTACCGCTGACTACCGTGCAACCGAAGCGCAGCGAGAGATGCGGTGTCGCTGCTGAATGCTATCGGCTTACAGAGCACTGGCCTAATGTGATGCTGTTGCAAGGTGTAAAGGAGGCGTGTTTGCTGTCGACATCATAAAAGATTTTTTTGAGGTTGTTTGTATGAGGGCGGTGAGGAAAGTTCAGTCGGGAAAATAAGCGAGAAATATCATTATTTAATTGATCTGTTGCTGAAGTTTGATTTGGTTTTCCGTCTGGAATAGTTTGCGCTGACAGCACGACAGTGTTGAACAACTTAACTTTTATGATGGAAACGCAATTTTATGTTTTTTATAACAAGTGCCAGGCTGCTTTGTAGTCTGCTATTGAGCGTTGCTGCATTAGCGGTCAATGCGGCAGAAACCCTTGATTTACCTCGACACGTAATCTTTACGTCGGATCCACAATTCCCCTGGACCGATAACTCGGATTCCGGCGTCGATGAGTCCGCTTCCGAACGTGACAAGCGCTCGCGCTGGCTGATTGAAACGCAATACTCGGATGTCGCCAGTTTCAGGAAGAACTTTAGTCGTGATCCGAACCATATCCCGGTCATGATCAATGGTGACATGACCGCGTTCGGTCATCGCGGTGAGCGCGCCACCACCCGGTCGATTCTGGATGCGCAGTTAGGCGTTATTTATGACTATGGCTTGGGGAATCACGATTACCAGAACAACATCAATGATTGCGGCTTTCCGGAGAATAACTGTGCGGCGGGCAGTGTCAATGATCTAAAAGAGCGTTATTGGGGCAAGGTGGATATGGACTTGGCGGCCAGAAGTGAGGGGCGCACAAAAGTGTTTTATGGAAGTCTTGCCTATTCGAAGTCAGTCGGCGATGTGCATCTGGTTCAGTTGAATAATGAACCAACTTATTCGGTAAGTTTTGCCTCGGGGTTCCCTCTTTCTCGAATTAATTTCGAGATCAATAATGCACTGGACTGGCTCGAGCGTGACCTGCAGAAAGCGCGGAGTCAGGGCAAAATAATTTTGCTCAATATGCACAAGCCGGATCGCTGGCAGGGCAACTCGAAACAAATTGCCCGTTTCAAGAAAATGGTCGAGCTTTATCAGGTCACTGCCGTTTTCGCCGGCCACTTTCATAACAATCCCGGGAAATATACCGATTGGAGAACGCACGAATACTTTGGCGATATTCCAGTGTTCCTGAGCGGAGGGGCGTCCAATCAGACTTACTTGATAGCAAGCTTCGCTGCTGATCGAAAGTCGTTCAATGTGCATCAGGTGTCTAACAATAACTGGCCATCACGCAAGGTGATCGCCACTGTTCCGGTTCGCTGACAGTAACCATGGACTGAAACGAAAACGGCCCCGTCAAATGACGGGGCCGTTTTTTATGCTTCAAGCGTTAGCCTTACTCGGCGTTCGCTTCCGGTGCTTTTTCGCCGTGGGACAGGCTATAAACATACGCGGCCAGCAGGTGAACCTTGTCGTTGCCTTGCAGCTGTTCTTGCGCAGGCATCTGGCCCTGACGGCCGTAACGGATGGTCTGCTGCAATTGCGCGAAGCTCGAACCGTAGATGAACGCGCCCGGGTGGGTCAGGTCAGGTGCGCCCATCGCTGGCGTGCCTTTGCCCGCCGGGCCGTGGCAGGCCACGCAGTTGGCGGCGAACAGTTTCTGGCCATTGGCGACGTCTGCCTTGGTGTCTTTCGGCAGTGGGCGAGCATCGAGGTTGGTGACCACGTACGCGGCCACATCGGCCACGCCTTGCTCGCCAATCACTTCAGCCCACGCCGGCATTACCGCGTGACGGCCGCCCATGATGGTGGTCTTGATGGTTTCCGGCTCGCCGCCCCAGCGCCAGTCGGCGTCGACCAGGTTCGGGAAACCGTAGGCGCCCTTGGCGTCGGAACCGTGGCACACCGAGCAGTTGGAGGCGAACAGGCGACCACCCATCTTCAGTGCTTGCGGATCCTTGGCGACTTCTTCGATTGGCATGGCCGCGAACTTGGCGAAGATCGGACCGAACTTGGCGTCCGAGCGGGCCATTTCCTTTTCCCACTCGTGCACGCCGGTCCAGCCGGTCTGGCCGTTGGCGAACGCGGTCTGCTTCTCGGTATCGAGGTAGTTGTAGCCCGGCAGCAGGCCTTTCCAGTTACCCAGACCCGGGTACAGCACCAGATAACCCAGCGCGAAGATGATCGTGCCCACGAACAGCATGAACCACCATTTCGGCAGTGGGTTGTCGTACTCCTCGATCCCGTCGAACGAGTGGCCGACGGTCTCGTCCGTCTGCTCGGAGCGCTGGCCCTTGCGGGTCGACAGCAACAGCCAGGTCAGGGCGAAGATGGTGCCAAGACTGAGGACTGTGACGTACAGACTCCAGAATGTAGTCATTCTTTGTTACTCCTAGAAGCTTGCTCGACGTGCTTGATGGCTTCGGGATCATCCGCAAAAGGCAGCAAGGTCGCGTCTTCAAACTCCGACTTGCGCTTGGGGCTGAACACCCACAACGCCAGACCGATAAAGGCCACCATCACAACAACGGTGCCCAGGCCACGAATCATCCCGATATCCATCTAAATCACCGTTTGCTTTTGATGATGGTGCCCAGGCCTTGCAGATAGGCCACCAGCGCGTCCATTTCGGTCTTGCCCTTCACGGCATCCTGAGCACCGGCGATGTCTTCATCGGTGTAAGGAACGCCGAGCGTACGCAGGACCTCCATTTTCTTGGCAGTTTCCTTGCCGTCGAGCTTGTTTTCCACGAGGAACGGGTAAGCCGGCATCTTCGACTCAGGCACCACGTTGCGCGGGTTGTACAAGTGCGCACGTTGCCAGTCATCGGAGTAGCGACCGCCGACACGGGCCAGGTCCGGACCGGTACGTTTGGAACCCCACAGGAACGGGTGATCCCAGACGCTTTCACCGGCAACCGAGTAGTGGCCGTAGCGTTCGGTTTCGGCACGGAACGGACGGATCATCTGCGAGTGGCAGCCGACACACCCCTTGGCGATGGAAACGTC
>NZ_JBIWAL010000018.1:91825-92405 GCF_044760045.1 Pseudomonas sp. NPDC098747
TAAACGTCGCGGCCTTCCAGTTCAAGTGCGGTACGCGGCTTCATGCCTTCGACCGGCTTGTTGGTAACGTCCTGGAAAAACAGCGGAACGATCTGGGTCAGGCCACCGATGCTGACGGCGATGACCATGAAGAAGGCCAGCAGGCCAATATTCTTCTCGACAGCTTCATGCTTCATCAGTGAGCTCCAACGACAGCGATCTGGGCAGCGGCTTCGGCTTCAGCCGGGTTCGAGGCGCGCACGGTGCGCCAGACGTTGTAAGCCATCAGCAGCATGCCGCTGGCGAAGAACGCCCCGCCCAAAGCACGGACGATAAAGCCCGGGTGGCTGGCTTGCAGCGCTTCGACGAACGAGTAGGTGAGGGTGCCGTCATCGTTGATTGCACGCCACATCAGACCTTGGGTGATGCCGTTGACCCACATCGAGGCGATGTACAGAACGGTACCGATGGTCGCGAGCCAGAAGTGCGCGTTGATCAGGCCGACACTGTGCATCTGCGCACGCCCGAACAGTTTCGGGATCATGTGGTAGATCGCGCCGATCGAGATCATCGCCACCCAGCCCAGAGCGCCGGCGTGTAC
>NZ_JBIWAL010000018.1:92415-101773 GCF_044760045.1 Pseudomonas sp. NPDC098747
ATCGGACCCTCGAAGGTCGACATGCCGTAGAACGCCAGCGATACCACGAGGAAGCGCAGGATCGGGTCGGTGCGCAGCTTATGCCAGGCGCCCGAGAGGGTCATCATGCCGTTGATCATGCCGCCCCAGCTCGGAGCCAGCAGAATAATCGACATCGCCATGCCCAAAGATTGTGCCCAATCCGGCAGAGCGGTGTAGTGCAAGTGGTGCGGGCCGGCCCAGATGTACAGGGTGATCAGTGCCCAGAAGTGCACGATCGACAGGCGATAGGAGTAAATCGGACGTTCGGCCTGTTTCGGCACGAAGTAATACATCATCCCCAGGAAGCCAGTGGTCAGGAAGAAACCCACGGCGTTGTGGCCGTACCACCACTGGATCATCGCGTCGGTCGCGCCCGAGTACGCGGAGTAGGACTTGAACAGATTCACCGGCAGGGAGGCGTGGTTGACGATGTGCAGCATCGCGGTCACGACGATGAACGCGCCGTAGAACCAGTTACCGACATAGATGTGCTTGGTTTTGCGCTTGGTGATGGTGCCGAAGAACACCAGACCGTAGGTGACCCAGACAATGGCCAGCAAAATGGCGATAGGCAATTCCAGTTCCTCGTATTCCTTGGTGGTGGTGTAACACAGCGGCAAGGTAATGATCGCGCCGACGATCACCGCTTGCCAGCCCCAGAAGGTGAAGGCAGCGAGGCTGTCGGAAATCAGTCGCGTCTGGCAGGTTCGCTGCACGACATAGTAGGAAGTGGCGAAGAGTGCACAGCCACCGAAGGCAAAAATCACCAGGTTTGTGTGCAACGGGCGCAGGCGTCCAAAGCTCGTCCACGGCAGACCGAAGTTCAATTCCGGCCAGACCAGTTGCGAGGCGATGAAAACACCGAGCCCCATGCCAAGGATCCCCCAGACCACCGTCATGATGGCGAACTGGCGGACTACCTTATAGTTATAAGCAGTCGGACTGATTGCTGTGCTCATTCTAAGGTTCCACGGTTTGGGTATTTTATTAGGATGTAATTCGGCCGCAAGTATGGGGAAAGCAGGGGGTCATTGCAACGCGCCATGACCTGGGTCAATGCTTTCCAACGCTGATTCTGCGGCCTTTCCATGCGCCGCGTAAGGACAAAATCGCCCTCGGACAAAATGTCGCAGCGGATGAAAAAAGCGAGGGGTTCAGGTCGCTTGTAACGAGGTGTGTTCAAACGGTCCGTTCGGCTGACGGACGGCAATCGGCACGACAGCCGGTATCTACCGGCGTTTGCGGGCAAATCAGTCAGCCAATTCGCGGAACACAGCGGTTAGGGTCGACCTGGAACCGGCACGGGCCAGTCCGCATCGAGCAAGCGTAGACCCGAATCAGGGGAACCGAAAGGCGAGGGTGTGAAGGGTGCGACAATGCGTCGCAAAGGGGCAGGAAACTGCCGCACTGTAATCAGTGCGGCAGAGTTGTACGCAATACTTACTTTTTATTGTCTTCAGTAATCAGTTTTTCTGTGCTCAATCCATGGCTCAAGCTGTACACATAGGCAGCAAGCAATTGCACCTTGTCGTTGCCCAGCAGTTCGTTTTGCGCGGGCATATGGCCCTGACGACCGTGGCGAATGGTCTGTTCAAGCTGAGTGAGGCTGGTGCCATAGATAAACCCGGCCGGGTGCGTCAGATTCGGCGCGCCCATGGCTTCAGTGCCCTTGCCGGTTGCCCCGTGGCATGCCACGCAAGTGGTGCTGAAGGCTTGCTGTCCGGCTTGCAGATCAGCCTTGCTGTCGGCAGGCAGCGGCAGACCGGCCAGTTCGTGACGCACGTACGCCGCCACGTTTTTCACCCCTGCTTCACCCAACACTTCGCCCCAGGCCGGCATCGCTGCCACCCGGCCCGCCATGATGGTGGTCTTGATGGTGTCGGCATCGCCACCCCAGCGCCAGTCGCTGTCGGCGAGATTAGGGAAGCCGAACGCGCCCTTGGCGTCAGAGCCGTGGCACACCGAGCAGTTGGAAGCGAATAGACGGCCGCCCATTTTCAGCGCCTGCGGATCCTTCGCCACTTCCTCCACCGGCATGGCGGCGAACTTGGCGAAGATCGGCCCGAATTTGGCGTCGGCCTTGTTCATCTCCTTTTCCCACTCGTGCACGCCGGTCCAGCCGTCCTCGTAACCCGGCAGGATGCCTTTCCAGTTGCCCAGACCCGGATAAAGGATCAGGTAGCCCACGGAAAACACCAGCGTGCCGGCGAACAGCATGAACCACCACTGCGGCAGCGGGTTGTCGTACTCCTCGATGCCGTCAAAGCTGTGGCCCATGGTCTGGTCGACGCTGCCCTTGGTCTCGCCCCGGCGGGTGCCGATCAGCAGCCACGTCAGGCCGATCAGGCTGCCGATGGTCAGTACGCAGATCCACGTACTCCAGAAGGTGGTCATGGCCGGGTACTCCTTGTTTCAGATGCTGGGGTAGTGTCGGGTTGCGGTTCGTCGGCGAACGGCAGCAAGCGTGCTTCGGCGAACTCCGGATTGCGCTTGCCGTTGAACACCCACAGGGTCAGGCCGACGAAGGCGACAAACACCACGACGGTGCCTAAACCACGAATCAGGCCTGCACTCATTTCAATGACCATGGCTCACCTCTTGCTCTTGATTGCAGTGCCGAGCACTTGCAGGTAGGCGATGAGCGCGTCCATTTCGGTCTTGTCCTTGAGGCTGGCCACCGCGCCGCTGATGTCGTCGTCGGTGTACGGCACGCCGAGGGTGCGCATGGTCTTGAGCTTGGTTTCGGTGTGGCTGCTGTCGACCGCTTGCGTGACCAGCCATGGGTAGGCGGGCATTTTCGATTCCGGTACGACGTTGCGCGGGTTGTACAAATGCGCGCGGTGCCAGTCATCCGAGTAACGCGCGCCGACCCTTGCCAGATCCGGCCCGGTACGTTTCGAACCCCACAGGAACGGGTGATCCCACACGCTTTCACCGGCCACCGAGTAGTGCCCGTAGCGCTCGGTTTCAGCGCGGAACGGTCGGATCATCTGTGAATGGCACTGGACGCAGCCTTCGCGGATGTAGATGTCGCGGCCTTCCAGTTGCAGTGCGGTGTAGGGCTTCATGCCTTCCACCGGTTTGTTGGTGACGTCCTGGAAGAACAGCGGGACGATCTGCGTCAGGCCGCCGATGCTCACGGCAAACACCATCAACAGCATCAACAGGCCGACGTTCTTTTCAATCGTTTCGTGTTTCATGGCGGACTCCTCAGGCCATCTGCGCGGCAGCGGCGACGTCAGCAGGCTGCGAGGCCAGCACGGTGCGCCAGGTGTTGTAAGCCATCAGGAACATGCCGCTGAGGAAGATCGCCCCGCCCACCAGTCGCACGACGAAGCCAGGGTGGCTGGCCACCAGGGTTTCGACGAAGGAGTAGGTCAGCGTGCCGTCCTCGTTGACTGCGCGCCACATCAGGCCCTGGGCGATGCCGTTGACCCACATCGACGCGATGTAGAGCACGGTGCCGATGGTGGCGAGCCAGAAGTGCGCGTTGATCAGGCCGACGCTGTGCATCTGCGCTTTGCCGAAGATTTTCGGGATCATGTGGTACAGCGCGCCGATGGAAATCATCGCTACCCAACCGAGGGCGCCGGCGTGAACGTGGCCGATGGTCCAGTCGGTGTAGTGGGAGAGGGCGTTGACGGTCTTGATCGCCATCATCGGACCTTCAAACGTCGACATGCCGTAGAACGCCAGCGACACCACCAGGAAGCGCAGGATCGGATCGCTGCGCAACTTATGCCAGGCGCCCGAGAGGGTCATCATGCCGTTGATCATGCCGCCCCAGCTTGGCGCGAGCAGCACCAGGGACATCACCATGCCCAGCGACTGTGCCCAGTCCGGCAGCGCGGTGTAGTGCAAGTGGTGCGGGCCGGCCCAGATGTACAGGGTGATCAGGGCCCAGAAGTGCACGATCGACAGGCGATACGAATACAAAAAAACTACATACTAAAAACTGAAAAGAAGAGCACGATATAAAGGCGATACGAATACACCGGACGCTCGGCCTGTTTCGGCACGAAGTAGTACATCATCCCGAGGAAACCGGCAGTGAGGAAAAAGCCTACCGCGTTGTGGCCGTACCACCATTGCACCATCGCGTCGGTGGCGCCGGAGTACAGCGAGTAGGACTTGGTAAAACTGACCGGAATTTCCAGATTGTTGACGATGTGCAGAATCGCCACGGTGATGATGAACGCACCGAAGAACCAGTTGCCGACATAAATGTGTTTGGTCTTGCGCTGCATGATCGTGCCGAAGAACACGACCGCGTAGGCGACCCAGACAATGGTGATCAGGATGTCGATCGGCCATTCCAGTTCTGCGTATTCCTTGGAGCTGGTGTAACCCAGTGGCAGGCTGATCGCCGCCAACAGGATCACCAGTTGCCAGCCCCAAAAGCAGAATGCGGCAATCTTTGGCGCAAACAATCGGGTTTGGCAGGTGCGTTGTACCGAGTAGAACGAACTGGCGAACAGCGCGCAGCCACCGAACGCGAAGATCACCGCGTTGGTGTGCAGCGGGCGCAGACGGCCGAAACTGGTCCAGGGTAAATCGAAGTTGAGCTCGGGCCAGACCAATTGGGCCGCGAGAAAAACCCCGAGCCCCATGCCGACGATGCCCCACACCACCGTCATAATGGCGAATTGGCGGACCACCTTGTAGTTGTAGGCGGTACTGATAGAAGTGTTCATGGTTCCCCATCCACGGTTCAGCCGAAGTGACCGCGCGCAAAAAACGCCGCGAATCCTTCGCCTGGAGTTATAGGCAGACTAAAAGCGAGGCAAGCATGAACAAACAGCACAAGGCCAGTATTGACGGGGATCAATGGGCGCAGTGCGTGCGTGATCATGGATGGCTGTGGAATGCCGCCAGTGGCGAGGCTTCGGCGACTTTGATCCTCGCGCATGGGGCGGGGGCGCCGATGGACAGTGACTGGATGACGGATATGGCTGGACGCCTTGCTGCGCTTGGGGTCAACGTGTTGCGCTTTGAGTTTCCGTATATGGCGCAGCGACGGGTGGATGGTATTAAACGTCCGCCGAATCCTGCCGCTAAATTGCAGGAATGTTGGCGTGAGGTGTATGGCTTGGTGCGACGTCATGTCACTGGGGTTTTGGCGATGGGTGGGAAGTCGATGGGCGGGCGGATGGCTAGTTTATTGGCCGACGAATTGGGTGCTGATGCGCTGGTCTGTCTGGGTTATCCGTTTTATGCGGTGGGGAAGCCGGAGAAGCCTCGGGTTGAGCATTTGGCTGGGTTGAAGACGCGGACGTTGATTGTGCAGGGGGAGCGGGATGCGTTGGGGAATCGCTTGGCTGTCGAGGGGTATTCGTTATCGCCGGGTATTGAGGTGTTTTGGCTGGTGGCGGGGGATCATGATTTGAAGCCGTTGAAGGTTTCGGGGTTTACGCATTCGGATCATTTGGCCAGTGCCGCGCAGAAGGTCGCCGGGTTTCTCAGCAACTGACCGAGCTGGGCTGAGATTTTGAACTGCATGAAGATCTGCTCCCTTTCCCCTCGCCCCCATGGGGGAGAGGGCTGGGGTGAGGGGGATGGATATCAGATACGACACAGTTTTTCGTTTTGGGTACATATCCGTTGCTGCGGTAACGGCCACTTAGGGTTTCGCCCTGACGGCGACTCACTTTTTTTACAAACGCCTAAAAAAAGTAAGCAAAAAAACGCTTGCTCCTACGTGTGGCCCGCTCGCTAAGGCTCGGGGTTCCTTCGCTCCGGGATCCATCCGGGGGCATCGCCTCCGGTTGGCTTCGCTGCACCTCCTCTCGATGTGTTCGACTTCGTCGAACGGTCGCTGCGCTCCCACCCCCGGATGAATCCCTCCACTCAGCCTTCCGACGTCGCCCGTGGATCAAGATCAAGAGCAGCAGCCGAGCTAACGCTCATCCTGTTGAGTGGTGGAGAGCGTGTGTTCGGCTTGTTGATTTGTAGTGGATTTTCCCCTCACCCCAGCCCTCTCCCGAGGGAGAGGGAGCCGATTTTGGTGCTTTTCAAAACTTGAGTTCGACTCGGTATTGCACTGATTTGTGTGCTTTTCAAAACTTGAGTTCGGCTTGGTATTGCACTGATTTGTGTGCTTTTCAAAACTTGAGTTCGACTCGGTGTTGCACTGATTTTGGTGCTTTTCAAAACTTGAGCTCGACTGGTATTGCACTGATTTTTGCGCTTTTCAAAACTTGAGTTCAACCCGGTATTACACGTCGGCGTACCTCTCCCAAACACCTCGGTCAGTCCCCTCTCCCTCTGGGAGAGGGCTAGGGTGAGGGTGTAATTTCACTGACCCAATAAAAAACTGAAAGCCCTCACCGTCCAGCGTTTCTCGTGCTTAAACGTAATCCCGTGATCACGTTTAAACCACACAAAGCGTTACGCCATAAAGGCTACAACACCTTGCGCCGTTACCTACGCGTACGCCAGAATCCGCCGGCTTACACGGCTATGAGGCGGGTTGTATTGTTTCCCTGTCACTGAAAAACAGTGATCGGGTTTGGTAGCCCGCTTCGGTACCGCCGTATGGCGCCACCTTATTTAGTCTCTTTTTTGCGGCTGAGTTTTATATGGTGGACATGCGTGGGGCTCATTCGTGAGCGCCGGGTTTCCGTATCGACCGGTCTACCAACCCGCGCATGGCCGCCACCCATCGTTTGGTAGCGAGGGTGATGGCTCTTATTCATTTCGATACGAGACTTCATCCATGTTCAAAATCACCCCAAACCCACCACACACCGATCCAATCCCCCACGACCCCGCGCTTGACCCACAAAAGGTTAAAGAAGCAACCGACCGCGCCCTCGACTACTACCTCCGACCCGAAGCACTAGGCGCTCCGCCAAGCTCGCCAAAATTCCGCCCCGTCTATCTCGTCGACCCCACACTGGACGACAAAACCCTGCTAGTCGAAGCGTGCGAATCGCTGTCTTACGCCCATGCCATGGCCGGTAACATCGCCAACTCAATAGGCGGCCCGGAGCGCAAACCGCTGCTGGCGCTGCAACAGGTCATCATGCTGAACGAGCTGTTGGTCAATCGACTGCTGGATAAGCTGAAGTTGCCTGAGTAGTCGCCAGTTCCACCGATGTAAATTTCAGTGGGGCAATAAAAGGCCCGGACGCTTTCGCTGTCCGGGCTTTCGGAATCAAAAGATCGCATGTTGGCTTTCTTGACTGCTCACCGAACTCAAAAGTCGTCCAGATCGGGAAAGATAATTTTGCCTACCGTCCAAGGTTCAACAATGTCGCAATGCACGGTGCGCAAAAAAGATCCCCATTCGCTTCGGTTATGGGCATCCGGGCAAATGATTGTCAGTAGCAGGTACTCATCCCGAAAGGCGTCATAGGCATAGATCAGCCAAAAGTCGTTGGCAGCAGCATCAACCAATGCGGTGCGGTAATACTGACGACTGATTTTTGCCCATCGAGCTTGCAGCACCTGTGTACTGGCAAGGTGGATATGGTGCATGTCGCTCAGATCGAGTCGTTCATCCCGTCCGAAAATCGCCGGTAATTCATTGCATACCTTGTAGTTGTAAAAATGGGCGGCGAAGTTTTTCCAGTTACTGATTCGTTCAAAAAGTGCAGAAATCTTGATGGCTGGCATAGGCCTACTTTGTAATAGGTAGCCTGCCAGTGATCACAAATTTATCGAACACTTTCTGTCCATCACGCGCGGCTTGCCGAACATCGAGGAACGTCAGTTCTTCACGAACTTCCTTTTTGTTGGGTTTGTCGGTCTTTCTGGTGGTGGCCATCGGAGCCTCCGAAGGATGTGTATTCATGCTGACCAGCTTATGTGAATAAGTTTTGACCGGCAAACAGTAGAACCAGACGCCGAGGTGAACAAGTCGGCGGGTTCTGGCTTGTTTGTAGGCATCGGCGCATGAATCTGTAGTCCTCAAAATTTTCGGGATTGCGAGCGGTCAGGCACCGTCAATTTCAGACAGGCAATAAAAAACCCGGAAGCTCTCGCCATCCGGGTTTTTTTGTCATCACCACATCAATCAGCGGTTAAACCGCTCCACCAACGAGTACTGAGTATTAGCAGTCTTGGTCAGCTCTTCACTCAGCAACGCCGAGTTGTGCGCCTGTTCCGAGGTCTGGTCCGCCAGGTCCGAAATATTGCTGATGTTGCGGCTGATCTCTTCAGCCACAGCACTTTGCTCTTCGGTCGCGGCGGCGATCTGCGTGGTCATGTCGGTGATGTTGGCTACCGCTTCGCTGATGCCCACCAGCGCCTGATCCGCTTCCAGTACCCGCGCAACACCTTCTTCTGCCTGACGATGCCCGGCTTCCATGGTTTGCACAGCGCTCGAAGCCGTCTGCTGCAACTTGGCGATCAGGGCATGAATCTGCCCGGTGGATTCGCTGGTGCGTTGCGCCAGTTGGCGAACTTCATCAGCCACCACGGCAAACCCGCGACCCATCTCGCCGGCACGGGCCGCTTCGATGGCGGCGTTGAGCGCGAGGAGGTTGGTTTGGTCGGCGATGCCTTTGATCACATCGACCACGCCGCCAATTTCGTCGCTGTCTTTTGCCAGTTGGGTGACGGTCAGACCGGTTTCACCCACAACAACCGACAAGCGCTGAATCGCTTCGCGGGTTTCGCCGGCGATGTCGCGCCCGCGACCGGTCAGGCGATTGGCTTCCTGCGTGGCGTCGGCGGTGCGTTGTACGTGGCTGGCCACTTCCTGGGTTGTCGCGGCCATCTGGTTGACGGCGGTGGCGACCTGTTCGGTTTCCACGCGCTGACGTTCCAGGCCGGTCGAGCTGCTGTGCGCCAGCGCGTCGGACTGTTTGGCCTGATCGGTCAGGTGTTCGGCGGTGTCCTGCAGACGGGTCAGGCAGGTTTTCAGACGGGCTTCCTGGCTGAGGATCGACATTTCCAGACGCGCCTGCGCGCCACGGCTGTCGGTGTACATCTGCGCGATCAACGGGTCGGACGTGGTTTGCCCGGCCAGACGCAACAGGCGCTTGAGTCCGCGTTGCTGCCATTGCAGGCCCATCAGGCCCAATGGCACGGACAGACCCGCCGCCAAAGCAAAGCCCCATTGCGAGTTCAACGTCGCGCCGATCATGAAGCTCAGCTGGCTGACCAGAATGAACGGCAGCCAGTCTTGCAGGATCGGTAGCCATTTATCGCTTGAAGGAATCGCCGACTTGCCCTGGTTGATGCGTTGGTAGAGCGCTTCGGCACGGCGGATCTGTTCGGCGGTGGGTTTGATCCGCACCGACTCGTAACCGACCACCTGATTGCCGTCGAACACCGGCGTCACATAGGCGTTAACCCAGTAATGATCACCGGTCTTGCAGCGATTCTTGAC
>NZ_JBIWAL010000018.1:101783-110383 GCF_044760045.1 Pseudomonas sp. NPDC098747
AGGTGATCACGCCCTTGGCGTCAGTTGTGGAAATCAACCGTTGCTGAGCCGGGAACGTCCGTTCGCGTTGTGTAATGGGCTGGTTGTTACGCATGGTTTTTCAATCCGCAAGGCTTTGAAAGGTTGTCGGCGGTGTCAGGAATTAATTAAATTTTTCTTTCAGTAATCACTACAGCGTCGCAAAACGCGGCTTGCATCAGCCTGCCAGCATCGGATAGGTGAACAGGCCGAAATGCAGGATGTTGAGCCCGAAGTGCGTGGCGATTGCCGCCCCGAGCCCGCCGAAACGGTAGGCCAGACCATAGCCGACACCCGCCAGGCCCGCCAGTAACACCCAGGTCCAGCCAGCGCCGACATGCGCCAGCGCGAACAGTGACGAGGCCAGTAGTAGCGCGAGATTCTCGCCATACGGCAGATGTTTGAAGCGCCGGCTCAAGCCACCTTGTATGTAGCCGCGAAACAGCGCTTCCTCGACCAGCGTTACCAGTAGCAGATTGTTCAGCACCCACAGCCACGCCTGATCCGGCCATTTCGGCGCCCAAGCGATGACGCCCAACAATAGCGCGCCGCCGAGGGCGAGGATCGCACTGAGAGTCAGGGCGAGGGCGGTTGCGTACACCGTCATTCGCAAGGATCGCCGCGCGACAATCCAAGGGCAGACCAGCAACAGCCAAAAGCCAACCAGTGGTTTGTCCAGATTCAGGTACATCGAGAAGCGCACAGCGTTGTCGGTGAAACGCTGCGGATCGATAGCGCGACCGTTGTTAAAACCCGGCAACCAGTGCAGCGCTAATGCCACGGCCATCACGATGAACAGGCCGTGGCCGAGATAGCGTGCGAACGGCACTTGTTGCTGGCGTACCGCGTAACCGGCGAACAACAGAAGGCCGACGGAAATCAGCGCCAGCCAGCCGAGTTGGCCGTAACTGAGCGCCATTGCGTAGCCGAGGCTGAGCAGCGCCAGATAGAGCCATGGCAAAGCCTTCATCGAAAGTCCCTGTGTACATTTGTAGAAGGGCTTTCTACACGGGTGGGCGGCGGGGGACAAGTGAAGGTGAGGCGGGAAGTCGGGGCAAAACGCAAAGCTGTGGCCAACCCGCAACCCTGTGGGAGCTGGCTTGCCAGCGATAGCGGTGCATCAGTCGCCGAAGATGTCGGCTGTACTGACCTCATCGCTGGCAAGCCAGCTCTCACAGTGCCCGTGTCGTACACAGAATCAATGAACACCCCCGAACCTGTGGGAGCTGGCTTGCCAGCGATAGCGGTGTGTCAGTCAAACAAGTATCAACTGATCCACCGCTATCGCTGGCAAGCCAGCTCCCACAGGGTTACGGGGGGGCCAGAGCTTCAGCGCAGGTTGAGTTTCGCGGCGGCACGCTCAGTGATTTCCGTGCGCAATTTCAACGACGGCGCCGCGCGCAACCGGGCCTCATCGACGATTGCACTCGGGGCAGTCTGCGGGCTGCCCGAATTAAATGGCGGCGCCGGCGCATACTCGAGTTGCAACTGCACCAACTGCGCCGTGTCGGCATCAACCAGTTCAGCCGCCAGCACCAATGCAAAATCAATCCCGGCGGTAATCCCGCCGCCAGTAAACAGATTGCCGTCACGCACCACCCGATCCTTCACCGCAATTGCTCCCAGCGTTGGCAACAAGTCGTGGTAAGCCCAATGCGTAGTCGCGCGTTTGCCTTGCAGCAGACCCGCCGCGCCGAGCACCAGCGAACCGGTGCACACCGAGGTCACGTAACGCGCTTGCGCGGCCTGGCGTTTAATGAAAGCCAGCGTCTGCTCATCCTCCATCAACGGCCCGACGCCACCACCCCCGGGCACACAGATCACATCCAGATTCGGACAGTCCTCGAACGTCGTGGTCGGTTTCAGCAGCAGGCCGGTGCTGGCAGTGACCGGCATCAGATCTTTCCAGATCAGGTGCACCTTCACGTCGGGCAACGAGGCGAGCACGTCATACGGGCCGGTCAGGTCGAGTTGCTGAACCTGCGGAAACAACAGAAAGCCGATCTGCAACGTCATGGTGTTTTTCTCCATTAAGGGGGGTGGACGGCTTCACTGTAGGCGCGTAGCTTTTGGCGCATACGCCAATAACCCCACGAATTACGCCAAATGCCCAAAGCCATTCACGTACTCGCGTTTGCCAACATGCAAATCCTCGATGTCACCGGCCCGTTGCAGGTTTTCGCCTCGGCCAACGACATTGCCCGCCAGCGCGGTTTGCCGATTCCTTACGCGCCGACGGTAATTGCCAGCGAGGGCGGGGCGGTGATGTCGTCGGCGGGGCTGGCAGTGCTCGCCGAACCGCTGCCGCAAGCGGCCAGCGACACGCTGATCATCGCCGGTGGCTGGGGCATTTATCCGGCGGCCGAAGATGTGCCGCTGGTGAATTGGGTGCGTGAACACGCGGCGAAATGCCGACGCGTGGCCTCGGTCTGCACCGGCGCTTTTCTGTTGGCGGCCAGCGGCTGGCTCGATGGTCGACGCGTCGTCACCCACTGGACGCGTTGCGAGCAACTGGCGCAGCAGTATCCGAGCTTGCAGGTCGAGGCCAATCCGATCTTCATCAACGACGGCCCGGTCTGGACTTCGGCGGGGGTTACCGCCGGCATTGATCTGGCACTGGCGATGGTCGAGGAAGACCTCGGCAGCGACATTGCGCTGGACGTCGCCCGACATCTGGTGGTGTTTCTCAAACGCCCGGGCGGGCAATCACAGTTCAGCGTGACGTTGTCCCTGCAAAAGCAGGGCAATCGTTTCGATGACCTGCATGCGTGGATCGCCGAAAACCTCACCCGCGATCTCGGCATCCCGACCCTGGCCGAACAGGCCGGAATGAGCGAACGCAGCTTCGTCCGCCACTACCGCGCCGACACCGGCCAGACCCCGGCGCGGGCGATCGAACTGATTCGCGTCGAGACAGCGCGGCGCTTGCTCAGCGATACCGGTCTGCCGGTCAAACGGGTCGCAGTCAATTGCGGATTCGGCAGCGAAGAAACCCTGCGCCGCAGTTTTCTCAGGGCGATTGGCGTGACGCCGCAGGCGTATCGGGAGCGGTTTTCGGTCAATGTGGCAGTGGATTGAATAGCGAGGATGGATACGAATGGAAAAAGCGTCCTGCTGTTGCCAGCAAGACGCTTTTTTTGGAGAGAGGTGGCACTAATTACTTGTGGATCGGTACTCAAACGGGGTCTTCCGAAGCGACAGGCTTGGTTTTAGTGTTTTGCCCTGCCAGGTTTTTTAGCTCCTGCATATCTTCTACTACAGCGACGCCCCATGCGGCGGTTTCTGCCATAACGATTTCATGTGCACGGTTGATAAATTTTTGCAGAAGTGTTTCGACCTCTGCCAGTTGGCTTGGCTGAAGATCTTCTTGAGGATTACTGGCTAACCACAACGACCATTGCACTTGGAAATCAGTTATCAGATGCTTAAGTTCCATGCGCGCAATCACATAGCGAATATGGCCTCGGGTATATCCGAAGGTTCGATCTGCCAACATGGCTGCGCCTGCGATGGCGAGTGCAGGGTATCCCCATCCGGTCAGTCCCTTGAGGCACTCATTGATTCCACCCAGCAATGGGGCAAGCACACCGAGCGTGCCGAACACGATTGCAATCCATCGGGTGATGGTTGCCCTTAAACTATGTTTCTTTCCTGAAGAGGCGTAGTAATCGAAGCTGCCATGCACCAGTGTACTCATTTCTTCAAAGATGCGTTTGATTGAACCTTTATCCTGTTTCGCTTCGTTAATCGACTTGAATGCGTCGAGGAAGGCTTTGAAGAGGTCGGGTTTTTGTGGGTTATTCGCGGCCATTTATGTTCCTTTCCATCCCTGTGGGTAGTTTTTGCACACGTGTAAATTTGGATGGCTCTTGCCTATCCCCAAAGCGATTCATGCTTTTGATGAAATTGCTCAAGCCCGAACAGGCGAATGCGTTCCAGCCATTTCTCCGCTTGAGTCCGAGAGACATCGTGCGTTTGCGCTGCTTCTCGCAGCAGCGCAAATTCGGTGCGCAATGTGGTTGGCATGATGCCGGGGTCGTCGGTGTTGATACAGAACTTGATCGGTCCACGACGCAAACCGAAAAGGTTGTTTTTCGCGCCCTTGGCCAAGGTGCTTTCGTCAGGTGGATACCATCGAAAAACGGGGTGTTCGCTGTGACATTTCAAGCGCGCTATGTAAACGTTGGATGTAGGGTTGGCTTCAATAATCAAGCCGAGCCGGTCGTACCGATCCAGCAACCAGTCTTGAAGCGCGTGCATGAACATTACTTCGTTGGAAGTTTCGGTGACGGTTATCAGGTTCAAATCATTTTCTGTCCGGTAGTGGCTATCGGCTTCATGATCGGACTGGCGAATCCTTACCTTGCAAGGAATTTTATTTTCGCAAGGCTCAAGCGGCCAAGCGAAGTTGCCTAAACCGGTTCGCCGTGCTGATAGTGTCCGCCATCGTTGAAGGTAAAGTTGTACCGTGGGGGAGGGGGTTCGATTGAACTCGCGATGATCTGGCACGGCAATATTGAATTTTGCATCTTCAAAATAGGCAATGTCATTCCGGGTGACGTAGTGATAGCAGTTGCGCCGAAGCCGCCAGGCATCAAATAACTGTTCCAGGGTGGGAGGTGTTTGCTCTCGCTGCAGCCAGGACAGTTCCGGAATGAGTCGACGTAAGGTCCGCTCTAGTTTAGGGATGATCTGTGCCGCTAGATCAAGATGCGGGCTCATCTCGCACGCGTGATGCCACGCCCACACCAGATTGTCGACGTGCTCGTCCAGCGGCAGCACCGCCTCACCATGCCTCTCCAGCCACATCTTCGGTTCTACGCCTAGTGCCAGAGCGTGTCCGAGCCGATCACCCGAGCGCATTCCACAAAATACGACGGTTTCATCGACGTGCCGCATCCCTGAGAGTGGATGAGCGTAATCTTCGCCAGCATGGATACTCAGGTGCAAACCTGAGGCAGGAGCCGCCAGAAGAGGTTTGCATTGCAGTCCTTGGCGCAGCCACCTGAGTGCGGGCGCAAACACTTCGGTCTTTACCGCGTTTTCATCCCCCGCCACGTCGAGGCCTCTTATCCAGCGAGCCGGTTGCAATCGACCGGGCCACAGGGAAGAGGTATTGATCAGTTCTTCGCGTTCCCAAGAGGCGTTGCTGGAAAGTTTGCTTTCCAGCTTGTTGGCCTCCAGCCAAACGTTTGAAGGGTTGTCCCGGCTGAGCTCGTCACGAATCAGGTGAATGCAAAAGTGCCAGCGCTCAAACGCATTGCGCATGGCCAACTGTTTCGCCAACGGTACTTTTCGAAGTTTCGGTGCAGACTTCAGTCCGATGGCAGCGCCCAAGTGGTCCAGCCATTGAACAACTGACTGAGGCGTAAACTGATGATGGACGACCTTGATCTCCGCCACGTCGCCCTCACCGTTAAAGATTCGCCGCGCGGCATCGGTGTACTGTTGATCCCAGCCAAGATTGCGCCGCGCCTGGTTGTTGTAAACCTCCACAAAACGGGTCAATCCCTGCCCGTCCATCAGCAATTGCCGGCGCATGTGAGTCAGCGAATTGAGCAGAAAGAACAGGGCCATGCGCAACTCGCTGGTACATGCGGGATCCTGATATCGGGTGCAGCACCAGATCACAAACCACAACCACGCCTTGCCGGTATCACCCTTGACCAAAGCCCGGGCAATTTTCTGTCGTTGCCAATGTGGATGCAGTACGTCGGCCGGCTCCATCTGTTTTTCGGCTAGCCATTTCCAGTTGACGCTGATGGGCGGTTCAATTTTCCAACGACTGCCAAGGCTCTTTGTGCAAATCTCGCGAATCTGCTTTGAATCATGTGGTTCGGTACCAATTTCCATCAGTAGTCTTTGTGTCAGACGCTGTAGTGATGGCAGCACCTTGAGAGCAGGTTCGTTCGCCAACTCCTTCAACGGGGCACTCAAGCCCGACATCAGTACCAGGCCGTCGTAATGAACGCCGCCCAAATGCACATGGTTTTCCGCGAACGCTTTGCCTGTTTGCGCACGAGGGCTGAAAAATGGCTGTTGCGCCTCGACGATCCGCGCTAGGTCATTGCATCCAAGCCTAGGCTGCTGGCGCAAGCGTTTGGCGATTCGCCAACCGACCAGCAATGCCGGATCCAGTCGGGCAGCACATCGCACATAAGCCTGCACGCGGTCATCGCGGTACTGGACGATGTCACCGTTTTCGAGAAACAGTTGATCGAACAAACCGTCTAGCATGTCCAGACGTCCGCCCTGTGACGCAAGGAAGATGTTGCGCGGCCAAAGGGTCTCGAGCGCCAGATCCATGTCGTTGATACGAAACCGGCGGGGGTAATCGGCATCCAGGTCAATACGCAGATTACGCAGGCAGGTCGCGTGAAACGAATTGTGCCGGTTGGGATCACTCAGATTCGGTGTAGTTAAAAGTTCCGAGCGCAAGGTTTCCGCCAGTGAAGTGCTAGAGAAGCAGGTGGCACTGGCGAGTTCGAAAAGCGATTGGTCAAGCATCAGGCTAGGCCGGGCTTGGAACTGGAGTTTTTGCGTAACTGGTACTGTTGATGCATGTAACGAAGATGGCGTTGGGGGGAGCCCGATCCTACCTGTTTTTCTCCTCTAAGAACCTTGAGGAACTCTTTTTTTACCAGTCCCTCGCACTGTTTGTTGACAGTGTTCAGGAAATCAAGCATGGCGGTGGTGCTGAGGGAGTTTATTGTGCTGATTTTTAAAGTAAGGCCTTGTTGCCTAGCGGTCGAGTTGATGATTCTGTTGAGTTTTGTTGATGTTGGTGTGTTTTTGCTGTTGTTAATGGTTGTAGGTGCAGTTGCAGTTAGATTCTCTATGGTTGCTGTTTTTTTAAGAAGTTTTTGAGCTAATGTTTCATTTGTAGGGGTTGCTCTCGACGGGAAAAGTGTTCCTTTAATTGGCGCTTTGCGTTCGCCATCACTTTTAGTTGAGTTGGGTTTTTGCTGTTTCTGATTGTTAGTTAACAAGTCTCGAAGTAGTGTTCGGAGAGGGTGGGATTCTAGTGCGAATGTATACGAGCCTGTCTTGAAATTATGGTGATCTCCTTTGTCATTTATTTTTTGAAGGAAAGGCAGAATATTTTGCCGGTAGTGTGCGTGCTGTTCAAAGTTAATGCTGGAGCTGGACATGTTGACGTAGGCAATAATTCTTGGCAAACCAAAGACCTCGCCCTTTTCAAAGCTTCCGAATGCCGACCAGACTGAATTAAACATCCGCATTCCCGAATCAATAATGTCGAACAACGATGGGTTGTTCGGCTTTTTATTCGTCGAGAAGATGCTTATCTGGTTGAAGGCCTTGTTCATGACGTTATGGATAAGCCAGCTATGTGGTACTTGAATGTTGTTCTGTCGACGCCAATCATTTATCTCAATGGCTAGTCGGGATATTGTCTCGGTCGTTTCCAAGTCACCCTTGAACGTATCTTCTGTACTGCCTTCTTCCCTGGACTCATCCTCAGCAACATCGAATGCTTCCGAGAGGTTAAGCGTATTGGTATGCGCCAATGCCGGTATCGAGTGGAAAGGGGGACGATTGATGATCTCGGTGATTTCGATCTCCGAAATATCCCGAACTAGGCTGGCAATAATCAGTTCAAAAATGCGTCCGTGAAATATGAGGTTCGCGCGCTGATTAGGGGAAAAGAAACTCCAGTGCACAAGCAGTTGCCGTGCCAGTTCCGCCTTGCCCTGCATCTGTTCGGGAACGTGTGCATTCAGCGACCAACTGGAAGATCGATTTAGGAATACGCTCTATCCAGGCTTGAGGAACTACCGGAGAAAATATTTCAGACCATGTTTTGTCTATGCCAGAGATACTTTCAAAATATTCATATTTTTTATTGTTTTGTTCCAAGGGCTGGAACATATCGTATGCCAATACGGATGCTTTTTTAATGTCAGTGGTTTCCGCGCGCCATTTTTCATTTGTAAAAGCTGTGAAGTACACAGCCCCGCCTCTACGGTGGTACTGGAAATAATCAGCGATGACTTTTTGCCACTGCTGAATATAGGGGGGTAGTGTAGTGGTCTAATGAAACCGGACACCCATTTAGGCGAGAATGCTCGCCAGATCGAGGTGTCAGATGACCAAACAACGCCGTTCCTTTTCCGCTGAGTTCAAACGCGAGGCTGCCGACCTCGTACTCAAGCAAAACTACAGCTACATCGAAGCCAGCCGTTCGCTCGGCGTCGGCGAGTCGGCCCTGCGCCGTTGGGTTGACCAGGTTCAGAAGGAACGCCAAGGCGTCACTCCGCAGAGCAAAGCGCTGACACCGGAGCAGCAGAAAATCCAGGAGCTGGAAGCCCGGATCGCCCGTCTTGAACGGGAAAAATCAATATTAAAAAAGGCTACCGCGCTCTTGATGTCGGAAGATCACGAGCGTACGCGCTGATCAATCAGCTGAGCGTCCATGAGCCAATTGATTGGCTGTGCAAAGTGTTTGAGATCAATCGATCCAGTTATTACGCCCACCGCCTCAAGCGTCGAACGCCTGATGTCGAACGGCTTCGGTTGCGCAGCCGGGTGAGTGAGTTGTTCTCGCAAAGCCGCAGTGCTGC
>NZ_JBIWAL010000019.1:0-33582 GCF_044760045.1 Pseudomonas sp. NPDC098747
AAATATAACGAGAACAAAGATATAAAAAACCAAAAACACACACTTTAAAAACACGAAGCTCAAACCAAGTAAAAAATTAAGAAGCTGATCAGCCAAGGTCATAAGGTCACTGTGCAAACCGGCGCCGGCGTTAAAGCCAGCGTTGTCGACATTGCCTATGCAGCGTCAGGCGCAACCATTGGCAGTGCCAATGACGCGTTTGGCGCCGAGCTGATTCTCAAAGTGGTTGCCCCAAGCGATGCCGAACTGACGCTGATCAAGCGCGGTACGGTGCTGGTTGGCATGCTCAACCCGTTCAACAACGACACTATCGCCAAAATGGCCGAGTGCGGGATTACCGCGTTCGCCCTGGAAGCAGCGCCGCGCACCTCGCGTGCGCAGAGTCTCGATGTGTTGTCGTCCCAGGCGAACATTGCCGGTTATAAAGCCGTGTTGCTGGCCGCTCACTACTATCCGCGCTTCATGCCGATGCTGATGACCGCTGCGGGTACCGTAAAAGCGGCGCGCGTGCTGATTCTCGGCGCAGGCGTGGCCGGTTTGCAGGCGATTGCCACGGCGAAACGTCTGGGTGCGGTCATCGAAGCGTCCGACGTACGTCCTGCGGTAAAGGAACAGATCGAATCTCTCGGCGCCAAGTTCGTCGACGTGCCTTATGAGACCGATGAAGAGCGCGAATGCGCCGTCGGTGTCGGCGGTTACGCGCGGCCAATGCCGGCAAGCTGGATGCAGCGTCAGGCCCAGGCCGTGCACGAACGCGCCAAGCAGGCTGACATCGTCATCACCACGGCGCTGATTCCGGGCCGCAAGGCACCGACGCTGTTAAGCGCGGAAACCGTGGCGCAGATGAAACCGGGTTCGGTGGTCATCGACCTCGCGGCTGCGCAGGGCGGCAACTGCCCGCTGACCGTGGCCGATCAGGTCGTGATCGAGAACGGCGTGACGATCGCCGGCCCGACCAATCTGGCCGGTGAAGTCGCTGCAGACGCTTCGGCGCTGTATGCGCGCAACCTGCTGGACTTCCTGAAGCTGGTCTTCAATAAACAACAAAAGATATACTTAAACCTCGAAGACGAAATCTTCGCCGCGTGAATGATGTGACGCGAATTCCAAGTCATCCGCAAAAACGCCTAAGCAGGGATTCAGACGATGGAAGAGCTTATCTCCCCCGGTATCTACAACCTGATCATCTTCGTGCTGGCGATTTATGTCGGTTATCACGTGGTCTGGAACGTTACGCCTGCACTGCACACGCCACTGATGGCGGTGACTAACGCCATCTCGGCGATTGTGATCGTCGGCGCGATGCTGGCCGCGGCCCTGACGGTTACCCCGCTGGGCAAGACCATGGGCACCCTCGCCGTGGCGCTGGCTGCGGTCAATGTGTTCGGTGGCTTCCTGGTCACCCGCCGCATGCTTGAGATGTTCAAGAAGAAAGCCCCGAAAGTAAAAGAAGAGGCGCCGAAGTAATGAGCATGAATCTCGTCACGACGCTTTATCTGATCGCGTCGATCTGCTTCATCCAGGCCCTCAAAGGCCTGTCGCACCCGACCACGTCACGCCGCGGCAACCTGTTCGGCATGCTCGGTATGGGTCTGGCGATCCTCACTACTGTGGGCCTCATCTATAAGCTCGGCGCTGAGCTTGCCACTGCCGGTATCGGTTATGTGATCGTCGGCCTGCTGGTCGGCGGTACCGCCGGTTCGATCATGGCCAAGCGCGTTGAAATGACCAAGATGCCGGAACTGGTCGCCTTCATGCACAGCATGATCGGCCTGGCAGCGGTGTTCATTGCAATTGCCGCCGTGGTTGAGCCGCAGTCGCTGGGAATCGTCAAGCATCTGGGCGACGCGATCCCGGCGGGTAACCGTCTGGAACTGTTCCTTGGCGCGGCGATTGGTGCAATCACCTTCTCCGGTTCGGTGATCGCCTTCGGCAAGCTGTCGGGCAAGTACAAGTTCCGCCTGTTCCAGGGCGCACCAGTACAGTTCACCGGCCAGCACAAGCTGAACGCGGTGCTGGGTCTGGCGACACTGGCACTCGGTTTGACCTTTATGTTCACCGGCAACCTCACCGCGTTCGCGCTGATGCTGGCGCTGGCGTTCGTGATGGGCGTGCTGATCATCATCCCGATCGGCGGCGCCGACATGCCGGTGGTGGTGTCGATGCTCAACAGCTATTCGGGTTGGGCAGCGGCGGGTATCGGTTTCTCGCTGAACAACTCGATGCTGATCATCGCCGGGTCGCTGGTGGGCTCAAGCGGTGCGATCCTCTCGTACATCATGTGCAAGGCGATGAACCGTTCTTTCTTTAATGTGCTGCTAGGTGGCTTCGGCAATACGGTTGACGCTGGCCCGGCCGGTGCGAAAGAAGCACGTCCGGTGAAATCCGGTTCGGCTGACGACGCAACGTTCCTGCTGACCAACGCCGACACCGTGATCATCGTTCCAGGCTACGGCCTTGCGGTGGCCCGTGCGCAGCATGCGTTGAAAGAGCTGACCGAGAAGCTGACCCATCGTGGCGTGACCGTGAAGTACGCGATCCACCCGGTGGCCGGGCGGATGCCGGGGCACATGAACGTACTGCTGGCTGAAGCCGAAGTGCCGTACGACCAGGTGTTCGAGATGGAAGACATCAACTCCGAGTTTGGTCAGGCCGACGTGGTGCTGGTGCTCGGCGCCAACGACGTGGTCAACCCGGCCGCCAAGAACGATCCGAAGTCGCCGATTGCCGGCATGCCGATTCTCGAAGCGTTCAAGGCCAAGACCATCATCGTCAACAAGCGCTCTATGGCCAGCGGCTATGCCGGCCTGGACAACGAACTGTTCTATCTGGACAAGACCATGATGGTGTTCGGTGACGCGAAGAAAGTCATCGAAGACATGGTTAAAGCCGTCGAGTAACTTTCGCCTGCTACACCAAACGCCCCGACTCGTCGGGGCGTTTTTGTTTGTGCAAACAGTCGGACAATATGCCGCGTTGTTGCAGATCCGGTAACGATGTTTTACTTGAAACCCGCGCAATAGACGCCTCTTTTGCGACCTTGGTAGCGGGACAGGCACCTGCCAAATTCACTAGACTGCGCATCCTGCTACTCGCTGCCCGAGATAAAAATACATGTACCGTGACCGTATTCGCCTGCCTTCGTTGTTGGACAAAGTGATGAGCGCCGCCGACGCTGCCGCTCTGATTGAGGACGGCATGACCGTCGGCATGAGCGGCTTCACCCGCGCCGGCGAAGCCAAGGCTGTGCCTCATGCACTGGCCGAGCGGGCCAAGGTCACGCCGCTGAAGATCAGCCTGATGACCGGCGCCAGCCTGGGCAACGACCTCGACAAGCAATTGACCGAGGCCGGCGTACTGTCGCGGCGCATGCCGTTCCAGGTTGACAGCACCCTGCGCAAGGCGATCAACGCCGGCCAAGTGATGTTCATCGACCAGCATCTGTCGGAAACCGTCGAGCAACTGCGTAACCAGCAACTCAAGCTGCCGGACATTGCCGTCATCGAAGCCGTAGCCATCACCGAGCAGGGCCACATCGTGCCGACCACTTCGGTGGGTAACTCGGCGAGCTTCGCGATTTTCGCCAAACAGGTGATCGTCGAGATCAACCTGGCGCACAACGCCAACCTCGAAGGCCTGCATGACATCTATATCCCGACGTATCGTCCGACTCGCACGCCGATTCCGCTGGTGAAGGTCAACGACCGTATCGGCAGCACCGCGATCCCGATTCCGCCGGAAAAGATCGTCGCCATCGTCATCACCCAGCAACCCGATTCCCCATCCACCGTGTCGGCGCCGGATGTCGACACCAATGCCATCGCCGATCATCTGATCACCTTCTTCAAGCAGGAAGTCGACGCCGGGCGCATGACCAACAAGCTCGGGCCGTTGCAGGCCGGGATCGGCAACATCGCCAACGCGGTGATGTGCGGCCTGATCGACTCGCCGTTCGAAGACCTGACCATGTACTCCGAAGTACTGCAGGATTCGACGTTCGACCTGATCGATGCCGGCAAGCTGAGCTTCGCCTCGGGCAGCTCGATCACTTTGTCCGAGCGGCGCAACAGCGACGTGTTCGGCAATCTGGAGAAGTACAAGGACAAACTGGTACTGCGTCCGCAGGAGATTTCCAACCACCCGGAAGTCGTGCGGCGCCTAGGCATCATCGGCATCAACACGGCGCTTGAGTTCGACATCTACGGCAACGTCAACTCCACCCACATCTGTGGCACGCGGATGATGAACGGCATCGGCGGCTCTGGCGATTTCGCGCGCAACGCACATCTGGCGATATTCGTGACCAAGTCGATCGCCAAGGGCGGCGCGATTTCCAGCGTTGTGCCGATGGTCAGCCACGTTGACCATACCGAACATGACGTCGACATTCTGGTGACAGAGGTGGGTCTGGCGGATCTGCGCGGCTTGGCGCCGCGCGAGCGGGCGCGGGTAATCATCGACAATTGTGTGCACCCGGACTTTCGCCAGGCGCTCGATGATTACTTCACCGCAGCCTGTGCGATTGGTGGTCACACCCCGCATATCCTGCGTGAAGCGCTGAGCTGGCACATCAACCTGGAAGAAACCGGGCGCATGTTGAAGGTGTAATTCACACAGATGTTCCGTTGGCGCAAACACAGTTTGCGTCGGCGGGATTCTGAAAACTTCGATACCTCCAAAAACTGTACTGCTGTACCGGTCTTTTCCTACAGCAAATACCTACACCTCCTTTTTAAAAGAGCGAAAACGCACCAATCAAGTGCGGACAGGTACAGTTTGCCCAATTTCGACCCGTACACCCTCCATAAACAGTTAACTGGTCACTCACAATACAGTTGAACTGTATCTAGTGAGACTAGGCAAACGAGAGGATCATGGGCACCAGTCAAACCACTACCTGATCCCGCCACAAGCGGAAGGATGTCAACCATGGAACGTACACTCAGTTCCGAACTGTTCTTCGAAGACAAAGCTGCAAAAACCCAGGCTTCCATGCCTCTGCGCGTTCTCGCCAACCTGATGTTGTGGCAGCGCCGCATCTCCAGCCGCCACCAATTGGCCCGTCTGGATTCGCGTCTGCTGGCTGACGCCGGTATCAGCGAAGCACAACGCTACGAAGAGCTGAGCAAGCCGTTCTGGCGCTAAGTAGCGTCGCTGGCTCTGGTCGTTAGACCCACCGCCAGCAACCCGAATTGAATAAAACAAAACCCGTCGTGGGAAACCACGATGGGTTTTGTCGTTATGGACGCCTGAAAACCCCAGGATAGACGCTCAGGCCAGCAGACAAGTACAGTTAGTAGATACTCTACAAGAACAGGTACAGTTAAAACTATTCTGTCATAGCCAGTATTCTGACCACTGGGCGAATTGCGCATAGCAGCCTAATATCCATGCAGTACGTGGCGAATGTTGCGCAACTGGCGTCTGACTCCTCAGATACCGAGCCACCTCTCTTTACGGTTTATCCACAGGAGTTACCCCATGACCCGTCTTCGCATGCTCAGCGCCGCTGCCCTGTTGGCCGTGGCTGCCAATGCCAGCGCTACCAGCTTCATCGTGACCACCGACTCGATTGTCGGCGCCCTGAAAGCCTCCTCCGACGCTACGTCGGATGTCACCTCTTCGTTCCGTGACGACAAGATCGTGCTGGCTGCCCGTGACGACGCTGCCAGCTTCGTCGCCACCCACGGTGACATCCGTGGCGTGAAACTGGAAAGCGCGCTGGATCACATCCGTCAACAGGCCCCACAGCTGGAAGCCACCGACGCTCAGTTGGCTCAGGCCATTCTGACCATCTAAGCGTTCGCGGCATGGCGGGACACGCCGGTCGTGTCCCGATATTTCGGCACTGGCTCTAGCTCGGGCGTTGCGCTAGCCTTACGGCTCGCCAACAGTTGCCGAGTCCCATGCCTTTTCTTCAAAAATTGCTGATCCCTTCCGTATTGTTAACTGCTTGCTGGATGACTAAAGCCCACGCTTTCGATGTCTCCACGCAAAACACAGTGGTCAGCATCTGGGCCACCGGCATGGTGTCTTCCGCGCCGTTCGACCGTAAACTGCTGCTTGTCGCTCACGATGATGCGGCGGTGTTTGTTGCCAGCGACGGTGAATTGCGGGGCGCTAGACTGGAATCCGCACTCCACTACCTGCGCAAAACCCGGCCGAAACTTCATGTCAGTGACCTTGAACTGGCAGAGGCAATTCTCGTCCAATAGTTATTCCAGTCCCTTGTTAACATTGCCCTTCGGAGTCGTTCCATGCGTAGCCCGCTGATTGCTGCCGCCCTTGGCCTGTTTTTGTTGGCCGAAGTGGCCCAGGCGCACACCCTGGTAGCCACCAGTAACATCATCGTTCGTGCCTCCCAGCGCACCATCGATTTCACATCCGATACCACCACGTCGATCCGCGACTCGAAAATCATCCGCGAAGCCCACGACGACGCCGCCAGTTTCGTCGCCAGCAACGGTGATATCCGTGGCGCGCACCTGGAAGCCGCCCTCAACACCTTGCGCACGCGCGTGCCGGAAGCTCGCGACGCCAGTGATCAGGTTCTCGCCGAAGCCATCCTCGCACTGTGAAGTCACTTCGCACCTGGCTACTGGCCGGGGCGTTGTTGCTGCTTGGCAACAGCGCCCACGCCGGCCTGCAATTGCGGCTCAAGACCGACGGGCTGAGCCCCGCCCAACAACAGGCCAGCCAGGCACTGATAGATGAAGCCATGCAGGCCTTGCCGCCGAGCTTCATCGAGCGGCTGGATCGGCGCATCGATGTCGGCTGGACCGATGACATGCCCGGCAATGCCTATGGCCAGGCCACCCTGGTCGCCGAACTCGATCTGAACCGTAAACTGCTCGCCAGCCTTACCGACGGCAGCGCAGCGAAAGAGAAAACCAATCGCCCCCACGGCACTGTGCGTCAGGAAATGCTCGCCACGGTGCTGCACGAAATCACCCACATTTATGACCGCGCGCGCCTCTGGCCGAGTGACGAACGCACGCTGATCCAGCGCTGCACCCGGCGCTTCAAAAGTGCAGGGCTGATCGGTATTCCCGATGAGTGTCGTGGTCAGAACGGCCGCCGCTTCACCCTTAGTGATGACCCGCGATTGCTCGACCTCGCTGGCTGGCCGCAATACGTCGGCCGTCGTGGCGAGCGCGAGCAAAACAACCGACAGATTGCCCGCAGCCCCGATCTGTACGAAATCTCCAGTCCCAAGGAGTTCGTCGCGGTCAACATGGAGTACTTCCTCCTCGACCCGAGCTACGCATGCCGCCGCCCGGCGCTGTATCAGTACTACAAGGATCACTTCGGCTGGGCGCCACCTGCCAGGAACACCTGCGCCAAGACCTTCGCGTTTTTGAACGCCGGCAACGACTTCGCCAAGCAACCATTGGGACAAGTCGATCCGGAGCGGGTCTACGCCGTCGATTACCTGCTGGCCGAGGCCAATCAGAACTGGGTCAGCCGCTGGGGTCACAGTATGTTGCGCCTGGTGATCTGTGCACCGGGGCGGCCCCGCGGCCCGGATTGCCGGCTCGATCTGGATCAACATCTGGTGCTGTCCTACCGCGCCTTTGTTGGCGATGTACAGCTGTCGAGTTGGGACGGACTGGTCGGCAAATACCCCTCGCGGCTGTTCGTCCTGCCGTTGGCGCAGGTGATCGACGAATACACCAAGACCGAACTGCGCAGCCTCGCCTCCGTGCCGCTGAATCTGTCACGCAGCGAAATCGATGGCGTGGTCGAACACGCCGCCGAGATGCACTGGAGCTATGACGGCAACTATTTCTTCCTGTCCAACAACTGCGCGGTGGAAGGTTTGAAACTGTTGCGCAGCGGCAGCAACAACGCCCAACTGACCGGCCTCGACAGCATCATGCCCAACGGTTTGCTGGAAGTGCTCAAGGGGCGCGGTCTCGCCGATACCAGCGTGCTGGACGATCCGAAAGAGGCGTTGCGGTTGGGCTATCGCTTCGATTCATTCCGCGATCGCTATCAGGCGATGTTCGACGTGCTGAAGAAGCAGCTGCCGATCAAAGAGAATACCGTCGAGGAATGGCTTTCGTTGTCGGCCGAAGAACGCCGTGAATGGTTCGACCGCGCCGACCTGCGCACCAGCGCCGCGCTGTTGCTGCTGGAGCAGGCGAGTTTCCGCCGACAGTTATTGCTCGCGCAGGACGAGGTCAAACAGCGTTACCTCGGCGCGCGGGAACTGGAAAACGGCGGGATGGACAAGGCCAATGCGACCTTGCAGGAAATCCTCGCCAACAGCGGCTTCCTCAGTCGTCCGGCGGAACTGCTGGATTCAAAAGGTTACGGTTTGCCGCAACCCAGTGAATTCAGCCGACTGCAAGAAGAAAGCAGCCAGCGGCAGAAAAAGCTGCTGGTACTGAGCGGCGATCTGGACAAGGAAGTACGCAAGTTGCTGGAGCCCAAACGCGCCGCCGAGATCGCCGCCAGCGAGGACAACGTGAAACAGATTGGCGGGCATTTGCGCAAATTGCATAAGGCTTCGGGTGGGTTGGAACTGCCATAGACCCGAATTAAAAACACACCTTGTGGCGAGGGGATTTATCCCCGTTGGGCTGCGAAGCAGCCCCAAAATTCAGCCCAAGCGGTCAATCAAATAAACCGCAGTCGCTGGATTGCGACTGCTGCGCAGCCGAACGGGGCGGTGCGACGTTTCGCTGAATCCCCTCGCCACAGGGGATCGAGCCAGTCAGTACAAAACCCCATCCAGAACTTCGCATCCCCTCCATGTCGGTATTCCTTCGATCCTCACTCACTGCACTGACAGCAAAAAGGGCTTCAGAACGTAGTCCTGAAGCCCTTTTTGCTGGTTTAGTCTGTGCCGCGAGGCGCTAATTCCTCTGTATCAGGAACTTTACCTTCAGCTGACGCGTGCCTTACGCACGCCTTCTGCCAACGCCGAGCAAAGGCTCAATACGCCGTCGATGGCCTGATCCGCAGTCGCGGCATTGGCGATGTGATCGATCAGTGCCGAACCCACCACAACCCCGTCAGCCAGCCGGGCGATCGACGCAGCCTGCTCCGGCGTACGGATACCGAAACCAATGCTGATCGGCAGATCGGTATGGCGGCGCAGACGGGTGACCGCCTCTTCGACGTGCTCCAGCGTTGCCGCACCGGCACCGGTGACGCCGGCAACCGATACGTAGTAAACAAACCCGGAACTGCCGTTGAGCACCTTCGGCAGGCGCGCGTCGTCGGTGGTCGGCGTGGTCAGACGGATGAAATCCAGACCGGCAGCCTGCGCCGGGTCGCACAGTTCTTCGTTGTGCTCCGGCGGCATGTCGACAACGATCAGGCCATCGACACCAGCCTCTTTTGCATCGGCAATGAAGCGCGGCACGCCATACATGTGAATCGGGTTGAAATAGCCCATCAGCACCAGCGGCGTGTCGCTGTTGTCTTCACGAAACTCGCGAACCATTTGCAGGGTTTTCAGCAGATTCTGCTTGGCGCCCAACGCACGGATATTCGCCAGTTGAATCGCCGGACCGTCAGCCATCGGGTCGGTGAACGGCATGCCCAACTCGATCACATCGGCGCCGGCTTTCGGCAAGCCTTTGAGGATCGCCAGCGAGGTGTCGTAATCCGGGTCACCGGCGGTAACGAAGGTCACCAGCGCGGCGCGATTCTGTTGCTTGAGTTCGGCAAAACGGGTTTGCAGGCGGCTCATCAGTGTTTCTCCTGCTTGGACTGTTCCATATGGTGCATAACGGTCTGCATGTCTTTGTCGCCACGGCCCGACAGGTTGACCACCATCAGGTGATCCTTCGGCAGGGTCGGTGCGCGTTTGAATACTTCGGCCAGGGCATGGGCGCTTTCCAGGGCAGGAATGATTCCTTCCAGGCGGCAGCATTTGTGGAACGCATCAAGGGCTTCGTCGTCGGTCACCGAGGTGTACTGGACGCGGCCGATGTCATGCAACCAGGCGTGTTCAGGGCCGATACCCGGATAATCGAGGCCGGCGGAAATCGAGTGAGCGTCGATGATTTGGCCGTCGTCGTCCTGCAACAGGAAGGTGCGGTTACCGTGCAACACACCCGGAACGCCACCGTTGAGGCTGGCCGCGTGCTTGCCGGTTTCAATGCCGTAGCCGGCCGCTTCAACGCCGATGATTTCGACGCTCTTGTCGTCGAGGAACGGGTGGAACAGGCCCATGGCGTTGGAACCGCCGCCAATGCACGCCACCAGGCTGTCTGGCAGACGACCTTCCTGCGCTTGCAGTTGGTCACGGGTTTCCTTGCCGATCACGGCCTGGAAGTCGCGAACCATCGCTGGATACGGGTGGGGGCCAGCCACGGTGCCGATCAGGTAGAAGGTGCTGTCGACATTAGTCACCCAGTCACGCAGCGCTTCGTTCATCGCGTCTTTGAGCGTGCCAGTGCCGGCCACTACCGGGATCACTTCGGCGCCCAACAGCTTCATGCGGAACACGTTGGCCTGCTGGCGTTCGATGTCGGTGGTGCCCATGTAGATCACGCAATCCAGACCGAAACGCGCCGCCACGGTCGCAGTCGCCACGCCGTGCATGCCGGCGCCCGTCTCGGCGATGATGCGTTTCTTGCCCATGCGCCGCGCCAGCAGGATCTGGCCGATGCAGTTGTTGATCTTGTGCGCGCCGGTGTGGTTCAGCTCTTCGCGCTTGAGGTAGATCTTGGCGCCGCCGCAGAACTCGGTCAGACGCTCGGCGAAATACAGCGGGCTCGGACGTCCGACGTAATCGCGCTGGAAGTAGGCCAATTCCTCTTTGAATGCAGGATCTTCCTTGGCCGTCTCGTATTCACGGGCAAGATCGAGGATCAACGGCATCAGGGTTTCAGCCACGTAGCGGCCACCGAACGAGCCAAACAGGCCGTTGGCGTCAGGGCCGTTACGCAGATCGGAAGTGTTCGAAGTCTGGGTCATGGGTTGCTCCAGCAGAATCGGGAATGACGTGAGAAGACAATGACGCCCACTCTACCCCTGACCTTCTATGCTGAAAACCGATAAGATCGCCACAACCTGTCAGGAAAACTCACAGATACCATGAGCCATGACCTTCCCCCGCTCAACGCCTTGCGCGCCTTCGAAGCCACTGCCCGGCTGAACAGCGTCAGCCAGGCCGCCGAGCAACTGCACGTCACCCATGGCGCGGTCAGCCGCCAGCTCAAGGTGCTCGAAGAACACCTTGGCGTCAGCCTGTTCGTCAAGGATGGTCGCGGCTTGAAACTCACAGATGCCGGAGTGCGTTTACGCGATGTCAGCGGCGAGGCGTTTGATCGCCTGCGCAGTGTTTGTGCCGAGCTGACACAAAGCACCGCAGACGCGCCGTTCGTGCTCGGCTGCTCGGGAAGTCTGCTGGCTCGCTGGTTCATTCCCCGACTGGGAAGGCTGAATGCCGATCTGCCGGATTTGCGTCTGCATTTGTCAGCCGGTGAAGGTGATCTTGATCCCAGGCGACCCGGACTGGATGCACTGCTGCTGTTCGCAGAACCGCCATGGCCCGCAGATATGCAGGTCTATGAACTGGCGGCCGAACGCATCGGCCCGGTAATGAGTCCGTTGTTCAACGGCTATCAACGCCTGCAAACCGCGCCAGCCTTAGCACTACTCAATGAGCCTGTGCTGCACACGACATCGCGGCCGCAAGCCTGGCCGAGCTGGGCACAGCAAAATCACCTCGACGCCAAGGCGTTGAAGCTCGGGCAGGGTTTTGAGCATTTGTATTATTTGCTGGAAGCCGCAGTGGCTGGCCTTGGTGTGGCAATCGCGCCGGAGCCGTTGGTCACTGAGGATTTGAGGGCGGGTCGCCTGGTTGCGCCGTGGGGCTTCTGTGAAACCCCGGCGCAACTGGCGTTGTGGCTACCCAAGCGCGCCGCGGATGGGCGCGCCCGGCAACTGGCGCAATGGCTCAAACAAGAACTGCGCCAGCCGGATCACTCGCCGCGCTTGAACATCAAGTAAGCGGCCAACAGACCCAAAGCACCCACCGCAACACCTGCGGTGGTCCATGGATGTTCCTGAGCGTAATCGCGGGTGGCAATCCCGGTCTCGCGGGTTTTCACTTTGACTTCTTCGTAAGCATCGCTGAGCAGGTGACGCGAATGTTTCAGCGCACTTTCGGCATTGCTTTTCAGCGCCTTGAGGGTCTTGCGCGACTCGTCCGAGGCGTCGTCCTTCAGGCCTTCCAACGACTTGAGCAGACTCTCGATTTCCGCTTCCATGCTTTGCAATGAGGCTTTACGTAAAGAGGTGTTGGCCATGGTGGCTCTCCTGCATTGGTGATGAGTGGCGTGTGTTGGTTGGGACTTCAGCGGATTGAGAAAGTGCAGAAATTCTGAACTTCGCCTGCTCAACGCCGCCGAAATCAACAGTGCAAATTCACTGCTAGTCTCAATTCCACATCCCAAGGAGATCGCCATGAGTGACCATCACACGTACAAAAAAGTCGAGCTGGTCGGCTCGTCCCCAACCAGCATCGAAGACGCCATCAACAATGCGTTGGCCGAAGCCAACAAGAGCATCAAGCATCTGGAGTGGTTTGAAGTGACCGAGACCCGTGGCCACATCAAGGACGGTAAAGCTGCGCACTTTCAGGTGACGCTGAAAGTAGGGTTCCGTATCGCCAGTAGCTGAGTTTGGTCGACACTTCTGAACTTGCGCGCTGGCCGAGTGCCATAGGAATGGCAAAGCGCTACAGGGTGGGCGCATCGGGTGGATGACCCGATGCCCGCCTCTTTTAATCCGACCAGGGAGTGCGACCGATGAAGAAGTTCATGTTGGCAGTAGGTTTGTTGAGCCTTGCGGGTGGTGCGTTTGCAGCCGGCAAGCCTTGTGAAGAGTTGAAGGCAGAGATTGCCGCGAAGATGGATGCCAAGGGTGTTTCCAACTACACACTGGAAATCGTCGATAAGGGCGCTGAGGCTGACGGCAAGGTTATTGGCAGATGTGAAGGCGGCGCCAAGGAAATCGTCTACAAACGCGGTTGATCGCGCCTGAAATGCAAAAGCCGACGCGAATGCGTCGGCTTTTTTTTGGCTGCTGCGTACGGCTTGAGTTCGTCGGTGTGGGCCAGATCCAGCCCCTCACCCCAGCCCTCTCCCAAGGGAGAGGGAGCCGATTTGCGTAATCTTCAGAACCCCAGTCCACTCGGTTTCTCAGGTCGGTATATATCGCCCGAACGCCTCGGTCAGTCCCCTCTCCCTCCGGGAGAGGGTTAGGGTGAGGGGCTCGTCAGCACCTGACGTTCAGCCCTTCATCACCTGCGCCAGCAACTCGTACGAACGCACGCGATCGGCATGTTCATACAAGTCGGAGGTAAAGATCAGCTCATCCGCCTGGGTTTGCTCAATCAGCACCTCCAGTTTCGCGCGGATTTTCGCCGGGCTGCCGACCATCGCCAGACCGAGAAAATCTCCCACCGCTTCACGTTCATGCGGCAGCCACAGGCCGTCCATGGTTTTCACCGGTGGGCGCTGCACCAGGCTTTGCCCACGCATCAGCGCGAGGATTCGCTGGTACACCGAAGTCGCCAGGAAATCAGCTTGCTCATCAGTGTCCGCAGCCACCAGCGGCACACCGAGCATTACGTAAGGTTTGTCGAGCACCGCCGACGGCTTGAAGTGATTGCGGTAGACGCGGATCGCCTCGTGCATGAAGCGCGGGGCGAAATGCGAGGCGAAGGCGTAGGGCAAACCGCGCTCGCCGGCCAGTTGCGCACTGAACAGGCTGGAACCGAGCAGCCAGATCGGCACGTTGGTGCCAGTGCCGGGCATGGCGATCACCCGTTGATCCGGGGTGCGCGGGCCGAGATAACGCGTCAGTTCGGCAACGTCTTCCGGGAAGTCATCGGCACTGCCAGAACGCTCACGGCGCAGTGCGCGGGCGGTCATCTGATCAGAACCCGGCGCCCTGCCCAGACCGAGGTCGATACGTCCGGGATACAGGCTTTCCAGCGTGCCGAACTGTTCGGCGATCACCAGCGGCGCATGGTTGGGCAGCATCACCCCGCCAGAACCGACACGGATGGTCGAGGTACCGCCGGCCAGATAACCGAGCAGCACCGAAGTGGCGGAACTGGCGATGCCGTCCATGTTGTGGTGTTCAGCCACCCAGAACCGCGTGTAACCGAATTTTTCGGCGTGCTGCGCCAAGTCCAGCGAATTGCGCAGCGACTGCGCCGGGCTGCCGTTCTCGCGCACGGGCACCAGATCGAGTGTGGAAAATTTTACGTCGGACAGTTGCTTCATAAACCTGCGTCTCCGAGTGAGGAGGCAGGTTCTTCTTGCAAACGAAAACCTGCCGAATCCATAAGCGTGTTTTATGCAATGAGGGCATATACCCGAGTTTCAATAGCAGAACGAAAAATCCTACTAAAAAAGTCAACGATTCAGACAGGCTGAACTTTGTCCTGACGTCTATCCTCAGAAGCCTTGCAAGTAAAAACCACGAAGGCGCGGCGTCCCGCGCCAGATCTTGAGGAGGCAGACATGGCTATCGTGAAGAAAGCATCCGCACATTGGGAAGGTGATCTGAAAACCGGCATCGGCTCCATTTCCACCGAAACCGGCGTCCTCAGAGAAGCACCCTACGGCTTTAAAGCCCGCTTCGAGGGCGGCAAAGGCACCAACCCTGAAGAACTGATCGGCGCGGCGCATGCCGGCTGTTTCTCCATGGCGTTTTCGATGATTCTCGGCGATGCCGGCCTGAAAGCCGACAGCATCGACACCCAGGCCGAAGTCACTCTCGATCAGGTAGAGGGCGGTTTCGCGATCTCGGCGGTGAAGCTGATTCTCAAGGCGAAAATTCCGGGTGCAAGCCAGGCGCAGTTTGAAGAACTGAGCAACAAGGCCAAGGAAGGATGCCCGGTGTCCAAGGTTTTGAATGCGAAGATTACCCTTGAGGCTTCGCTAGTCAGCTGATTTTCCAAGGCTGATTCAGGCGTTGGCAGTGCCGACGCCTTCGCGAGCAGGCTTGCTCCCACAGGGTTTTACGGCGTTCACATAACCCTGTGGGAGCGAGCTTGCTCGCGAAAGCAATCTGGAAATCAGCACAGAGGCAAAGGCTAACCAAAGTTTGTGAGCGAAGTCAGAACTCGCGTTTCGAAAATGTGGTCGTATACGTGACAGCAGCCTCAGCGCACGCCCGTGCGCGCTGCCTCAAGGAGCTTCACTCATGAAACGTATTGGCTTGGCGATTCTCTGCAGTGCACTGGCCACCTCCGCTTTTGCCGCACCTAAAGACTGCGAAGAGCTCAGGAAAGAAATCGAGGTCAAGATTCAGGCTAAAGCCGTGCCGTCCTACACGCTGGAAATCGTCAGCAAGGAAGAGGCCGCCAAGCATGACATCGCCATGGTCGTGGGCTCGTGTGAAAACGGCACGAAAGCAATCGTCTATCAAAGGAACGACGACTGAGATCGCTCAAGGCACGCAGTTAACCTGACGTTCTTCGGCAACGACCTGCCCCAGGCCATTGATCAACCGGGCGCTTGGCGTGAAGGCCAGCGACCGTGCCTCCAGCCGATAACGTTGCCCGGCCTCGAAATGATCGTAGCGCACGGTCATGTAACACAGCCGCTCCTGCGGATCGGTGTCCATACCCTGACCGCCGCCGAATATCTCGAAATCAAAGCGCACCGTCAGCTCGTGACTGCCCGGCGTGACCTGGAAAAATCGCCCGTCGGTCATCCTTTGCTTGTCCAATCGTTCGGCCATCAGCACCTTGCCGCCGGGGGTGGGCATGGCAAAGTCGACCCAGGCCTTGGTCGGATCGGCCGCCGGCATCGGGCTCTGGCAGCCGGCAACCACACTTGCAGCAAGCAACAGCGTCAACCTGCGCATGATCGATGTCCTTTGGATTGGACCGCCAGCATAGCGCCGATCAGGTTTTCTGACAGCCCGCCGGCGTACCCTGCCCGACGACTTTGCGCTGCTCGTCATAGAGTTTCGCCCACGGGCGGAAACCGATACTGCCGGCCTGCAACTGATACCGCTGGCCCGCGTTGAAGTCCTTGAATTTCACGCTCAACTGGCAATCGCGCCAGAGCGGCTCGGCGTTCGGGCCGATATTGGTCGCCTCGACCGGGAATTGATAACGCACCTTCAGTTCATGACTGCCGGGCTGCACCTCGAAGTAACGTTTGTCGACGGTAGCCGTGCTATCGACTTGCAGCGCCTGTAGCGCCGTGTCTTGCTGCCGGGCATCGAGATCGACCCAGGCTTGCGAGGGGTCAGGATCGGGCATTCCGAATCCGGCACAACCGGCCAGCGTCAGCAGGCCTCCTGTCAGCATCAACATGCGCATAGCGAAGCTCCAATGGGCGGGATAGTCTTGCGGGCAGACTTTCCAGGGGGTTTCTTATTTTGATCAGGCCGCTTCCAAGCCATCGGTTACTTGATCGCGTTTTTCGGATTTTGTTTCCGGGTGTGATGCTTTTGTTGCTCAACGGTTGTGCAAGCGTCAGCTATTACAGCCAGTTGGCCAGTGGTCAGTTGCAATTGCTGCGGGCCCGCGAACCGGTGGCCAAGGTGATCGCCGACCCGAGCCGCGATGCCAAATTGCGCACGCACCTGGCCCAGTCGCAGCAGGCCCGGGCTTTTGCAAGCGAGCACCTGCACCTGCCAGACAACCAGAGTTATCGCCTGTACGCCGACATCGGCCGGCCTTTCGTGGTGTGGAATGTGTTCGCCACCACAGAGTTTTCCCTGACCCCGCAAAACCACTGTTTCCCGATTGCCGGGTGCGTGGCCTATCGCGGTTATTACAGCCAGAGCGCGGCGCGGGGCGAAGCTGCGATCCAGCGTTTGCAGGGCATGGACGTGTCGATTGGCGGCGTCGAGGCCTATTCGACGCTGGGCTGGTTCAACGACCCGATCCTCAATTCGATGATGGGCTGGGGCGATGAACGCCTGGCTACGCTGATCTTCCATGAACTGGCGCATCAGCAGTTCTATGTGAAGGACGACACTGAGTTCAACGAGTCGTTTGCCACGTTTGTCGAGCAGCAGGGCACCCGCCAATGGCGAGCGTTTCGTGGTTTGCCGGCGGATACCCACTCACGGCTCAAGCAGCGTGATCAGTTCATTGAGTTGGTGCTTGCTACGCGCTCGCGGCTGGAGAAGTTGTATGCGCAGCCGTTGCCGGCCGGGCAGATGCGCGAGCGCAAAGCGGCGGAGCTCGAGCAGTTTCGCCGGGATTACCGAGTAATGCGTGACACCCAGTGGGCCGGCGACAAGCGTTATGACGCTTGGGTGAATACGCCGCTGAACAATGCGCGGCTGCTGCCGTTCGGGCTGTATGACCAATGGGTGCCGGCATTTGCGGCGTTGTTCAGGCAGGTTGGGGGGGATTGGCTGAGGTTTTATGCTGAGGTGGAGAGGTTGGGGGGTTTGCCGGTTGTGGAGCGTAAGGCGGCATTGAAATCACTGACAGAATTCTGATTTTGTATTGGCTGAACTGTCGCATTCGCGAGCAAGCTCGCTCCCACAGGGTTTTGCAGCGTTCACATAACCCTGTGGGAGCGAGCTTGCTCGCGAAAGCTGTTTCATTAGCGCTGCAAAAACGCCTGATGCAACTCACCCAATGTTTCAAAGTGATAAGCCGGCGCCTCGGCATTCAACTCCTCAAAACTGCCAAACCCATAACCCACCGCCGCCGCGTCCAGCCCATTGCTGCGCGCACCGATCAGGTCATGCTTGCGATCGCCGATCATCAAGGTGTTCGCCGGGTCCAGCCCCTCTTCCGCGACCAGATGCGCGATCAGTTCAACCTTGTTGGTTCGCGTGCCATCCAGTTCACTGCCGTAGATCACCTTGAAGTGCCGGGCAAAGTCGAAGTGGCGGGCAATCTCCCGGGCGAATACCCTAGGTTTGGACGTCGCGATATACAGCTGCCGCCCTTGACCACTGAGGGTTTCCAGCAGCGGCGTGACGCCATCGAACACGCGATTTTCGTAGAGCCCGGTGACCTTGAAGCGCTCGCGATAGAAATTCACCGCCTCCCACGCCTTGGCTTCATCAAAGTCATAAAACTGCATGAGCGCCTGCAACAGTGGCGGGCCGATAAAGTGTTCGAGTTTGCTCAGGTCCGGCTCATCGATGCCGAGCTTGGCCAGCGCGAACTGGATGGAACGGGTGATGCCTTCACGCGGGTCGGTCAGGGTGCCATCGAGGTCGAACAGTACGGTCTGGTAATGCATGAGAAATCCTGAGCAGGTGTATGACGAATCAGATCTGGTCGTAGCCTTCGGCCAGATGCAGGTCCTTGAGCTTCACGTAGTTCGCGGCGCTGTAGGTAAAGAAGGCGTTTTCCTTGTCGGTCAGTGCCCGGACCTGTTTCACCGGACTACCCACGTACAAGAAGCCGCTCTGCAATCGCTTGCCCGGCGGCACCAGGCTGCCGGCGCCGATGATCACATCGTCCTCGACCACCGCGCCGTCCATGACGATGCTGCCCATGCCGATCAATACGCGGCTGCCGACGGTGCAGCCATGCAGCATGACTTTGTGGGCGATGGTCACGTCATCGCCGATCAACAACGGGAAGCCATCGGGGTTGAAGGGGCCGGCGTGGGTAATGTGCAGCACGCAGCCATCCTGCACGCTGGTGCGCGCACCGATGCGGATGCGGTGCATGTCGCCACGGATCACGGTCAGCGGCCAAACGGAGCTGTCTGCGCCGATTTCGACGTCGCCGATCACCACCGCCGAGCCGTCGACAAATGCGCCTTTGCTCAAGCGAGGGGTGTGATTCTGATACTTGCGAAGGGACACGATTAGTTCTCTCTCTGTCGCCGATAGCTGCGGTGAGTGTCGATTGTAATTAAGATGGGCGCATGTTTCTTCCAGCCAAGGTGCCAACCGTGAGCGTGAACAACCCTCTTCTGCAGTCCTACGACCTGCCGCCGTTCTCCACGATCCGTGCCGAACACGTCCTGCCAGCGATTGAAAGCATTCTGGCCGACAACCGCGCCGCCATCGCCGAGATCCTCAAGACCCAAGCTCAGAACCCTACCTGGGCTGGCCTGGTGTTGGCGATGGACGAACTCAACGATCGCCTCGGCGCCGCCTGGAGCCCGGTGAGCCACCTCAACGCCGTGTGCAACAGCGCCGAACTGCGTGACGCCTACGAGTCGTGCCTGCCAGCGCTGAGCGCCTACTCCACCGAGATGGGCCAGAACCGCGAACTGTTCCAGGCTTATGAAGCCCTGGCCAACAGCCCGGAAAGCGCCGGTTTCGACGTGGCGCAGAAAACTATCCTGGAACACGCCCTGCGTGACTTCCGTCTGTCGGGTATCGACCTGCCTGAAGCAGAGCAAAAGCGCTACGCCGAAGTGCAGAGCAAGCTGTCCGAGTTGGGTAGCCGCTTCTCCAACCAACTGCTCGACGCTACCCAAGCGTGGACCAAGCACGTCACTGACGAAGCCACCCTCGCCGGCCTGACCGATTCGGCCAAAGCACAGATGGCTGCCGCCGCACAGGCCAAAGACCTCGATGGCTGGCTGATCACTCTGGAGTTCCCGAGCTACTACGCGGTGATGACCTACGCCCAGGACCGTGCGCTGCGCGAAGAAGTCTACGCCGCCTACTGCACCCGCGCGTCGGATCAAGGCCCGAACGCCGGTCAGAACGACAACGGCCCGGTGATGGAAGAAATTCTCGACCTGCGTCAGGAACTGGCAAAACTCTTGGGCTTCGCCAGTTTCTCCGAACTGAGCCTGGCGACCAAAATGGCCGATTCCAGCGATCAGGTGCTGAGCTTCCTGCGCGATCTGGCCAAGCGCAGCAAACCGTTCGCCGCTCAGGATCTGCAACAACTGCGTGCCTACGCCGCCGAGCAAGGCTGCGCCGATCTGCAAAGCTGGGACGTGGGTTTCTACGGCGAAAAACTTCGCGAACAACGCTACAGCGTCGCCCAGGAAACCCTGCGCGCCTACTTCCCGATCGATAAGGTTTTGGGCGGTCTGTTCGCCATCGTCCAGCGTCTGTACGGCATCGAGATCGCTGAGCAAAAAGGCTTCGACACCTGGCACCCGGATGTACGCCTCTTCGAGATCAAGGAAAACGGCCAGCACGTCGGACGCTTCTTCTTCGACCTGTATGCCCGCGCCAACAAGCGTGGCGGTGCGTGGATGGACGGTGCCCGCGACCGTCGTCGCACTGTCGACGGCGTACTGCAAAGCCCGGTGGCCAACCTCGTCTGCAACTTCACCCCGGCCGACAGCGGCAAGCCTGCGCTGCTGACCCACGATGAAGTGACCACCCTGTTCCACGAATTCGGTCATGGCCTGCACCACCTGCTGACCCGCGTCGAGCATGCCGGCGTGTCGGGCATCAACGGCGTGGCGTGGGATGCGGTCGAGTTGCCGAGCCAGTTCATGGAAAACTGGTGCTGGGAGCCGGAAGGCCTCGCGCTGATTTCCGGTCACTACGAAAGCGGCGAGCCGCTGCCTCAGGATCTGCTGGAAAAAATGCTCGCGGCGAAAAACTTCCAGTCCGGCCTGATGATGGTCCGTCAGCTGGAATTCTCGCTGTTCGACTTCGAACTGCACGCCACCCACGGTGACGGCCGCAGTCCACTGCAAGTGCTTGAAGGCGTGCGTGACGAGGTATCGGTGATGCGTCCGCCGGCCTACAACCGTTTCCCTAACAGCTTCGCGCACATCTTCGCCGGCGGTTACGCGGCGGGTTACTACAGCTACAAGTGGGCGGAAGTGCTGTCGGCCGATGCATTCTCGAAGTTCGAAGAAGACGGTGTGCTCAACGCTGAAACCGGTCGCGCTTTCCGCGAAGCAATTCTGGCGCGCGGCGGCTCGCAAGCGCCGATGGTGCTGTTCGTCGACTTCCGTGGTCGTGAGCCATCGATTGACGCACTGTTGCGCCACAGCGGCCTGAGTGAGGGCGCGGCAGCATGAGTGAGGGGCCTGTGATCACTAAAAAGCGCTTTATCGCAGGGGCGGTCTGCCCGGCGTGCAGCGAGCCGGACAAGCTGATGATGTGGAACGAGGACACCGTACCGCACCGCGAATGCGTGGCCTGCGGTTACTCCGACACGCTGAACGAGCAAGGGTTGTCAGTTCCAAAAGAGCTGGGCACGCGGGTCAACACCAGCGCGCTCAAACCGCCAGCGGACAAGAAAGTCCAGGCGGTGCAGTTCTTCCCCAACCCGAAACTGGCGAAAAAGCCTGACGAGCAACACTGAATCAGTACCACCTTCCACCGATCAGCGGTGGAAGGTGGTAACTATCTACCGCCCTTCCCCTGCGCTTCCTCCTTAGGCTGGCCCTTTCAGCCACCCCTCAAGGAAGACGCCATGCCTGACACCAATCCACTTTTACAACACTGGACACTGCCGCCGTGGTCGGCGATTCGCGCCGAGCATCTGCTGCCGGCCATCAACGTTATCGTTGCCGAAAATTACCAGATCATCGAACACGTGATCGCCAGCCAGACCGAGCATCCAAACTGGGATGATCTGGTGGTGACCATCGATACTGCCGATGCGCGCCTGGGCGATGCCATGGGCATTATCGACACGCTCTCGACGGTCAAATCCGACGACGCCGACTGGCTCAGGGAAAGCGCATTGTGCAGCCTGGCTGCAGGCCAGTACGTAGCCGACAAGACCGCCAATCTCGAGTTGTACCGTACTTACCAACGCCTGGCGCAGAGTTCGGTTGCCGCCAGTTTCGATGATCAGCGCAAAGCCTCGCTGGCGAAGATTCTGCGCAGCTTCCGCTTGTCCGGCATCGAACTGCAGCCAGCGCAACAGCAAAAGCTTGCCCGCCTGAACCGCGACATCCAGCGTCTGGAGCAACTGTTTCAAAGCAATCTGGAACTGGCCAACGCCGCGTGGAGCAAGCGCGTCGACGACGTTACGCAACTTGAAGGCCTGCCTGCCAAGGAGCAGGCACGCCTGGCACTCAATGCGAAAATGGCGGGACACAACGGCTGGCTGCTCACGCTGGATCAGAACACCTACCGACAAGTCATGACCCATGCGCAAAACCGCTCGCTGCGCGAAGAATACTTCACAGCCTGGATCAATCGCGCCTCCGATCGAGGTCCGCGGGCGGACAAACTCGACAACGACCCAGTGCTGACTGTGCTGGTCGCGTTGCGTCACAAAAAGGCTAAATTATTGGGCTTCGAGAACTTCGCCCAGTTACGTCTGGCAGACCGCATGGCCACGTCCCCCGCGCAAGTCAGGGCCTTTATACGTCAGCAAGTGGTGCTGAACACGCCGACCCTGCTGAGCGATGCGCAGGCGCTGAAAGCGTTTGCACCGACGCAAGGTATTGCCAACATCCAGCCGTGGGACGAAGATTTTCTCGCCGAGCAATTACGCCTACAGCAATTGAATGGGGCGCTAAAAGGCTTGCGCCAGTATTTTTCGCTTGATGACACGTTGCGTCAGCTCTGCCGGTTTTGCGAGCACCTGTTCGGCATCACCATCGTCGAGCAGACAGCACTCAGCCACTGGCATGAAAGCGTCCGACTGTTGAATGTCAGCGAGCACGGGCAAGTGATCGGGCACATCTACGTTGACCCTTTCCACCGCGAAGACGCCACTGACTTCGCTTTCTCCTCCGTACTACGCATCCGCAGCATCAATGCCGAGGGGCGGCCATCGCTGCCGATCGCTTGTCTTAATTGCAATTTCCCGCCTGCCACCGACGCGCACCCGTGCCTGCTCTCTCACGAAAACCTGCGCGTGCTGTTTCATGAGTTCGGCCACTGTTTGCAGCATGTCCTGACGCGCTCGCCCCATCGCAACCTGGCGGGGATCTCTCAACTGGGACGCGATACCGCCGAATTCACCGGGCAGTTATTCGAGCAATGGTGTCAGTCACCGGAGTTTCTGCTGTGGCTGGGGACGCATTACCAGAGCGGCGAACGTCTGACAGAGGCACGGGTCAACACCGCACTGGCTGCGCTTGGCGCCCACACCAGTCGATCAACCGCCACGCTGCTGCTGATGGCGCTGTTTGATCTGGAGTTGCACCGCAGCCCAGGCGATGGTCGCAGCATCGAACAGGTGTTCGAGGATGTGCAACGCGAGATGCCGCAACTGCGACTGTCGGGTTATCACCGTTTCGCCTTTGGCTTTGACTACCTGGTGACCGGTTACGAAGCGTCGGTCTATGCCTACAAATGGTCGGGGGTGTTGGCGACCGAAGCGTTCAAGCGGTTCCAGCGGGACGGGGTTTTCGAACCGCAAACGGGCCGCGCTTTTCGCGAGGCGTTCTTTGCCCCCGGCGACTCAGGCTCGTTGCTGAGCGCGCTTGAAATCTTTCTCGGCCAACCGGTCACTACGCAGATCTTTGCCGCCACCACCGATTGATCACTTCAGATTAACCGTCTGAAACCAGCTCTTCAGCGAACAGGTCGCAAATGCGCTGGTGCTGCAATCACCGTTGGCCAGCGCGATTCGCAGCTTGTCGACATCCGCCTGCATCACATAGCGCACGCTGTCGTGGAAGTGGCCGCTTTCACCAAAACCACCTTGAGTCATCTCGTTCAGGGCGTCCTCTTTACTCCAGCCTTGCACCACTACGCGGTACATCGCGGCCATCAGCCCGGTGCGGTCGGACCCGTGCTTGCAATGCATCAACACCGGGCCGCTGGCCTGCGCTTCCTGGATCGCACGCAGGGTCTTGAGCACATCGCTGTCGTCGACGTGGTTGGTGCGATACGGCAATTGCACTTGATGAATGCCGGGCGTGGACAGCCAGTTGCTATCGGCTTCGGGCAGGAAGTTGATCACCGTGGCCACCTTGAGATTCTTCAGCAACGGCACGGCACCGTCGTTGGGCAACGCGCTGCGGTACAGCGTTGGCGACATCTGGAACAAGTTGTATTGCACCTCAACCGGTTGCGCCCACTCCGCAGGACGAAGTGCCGCGGGCTCGGCAGCCTGGACCGGAATCAACGGAAACAGCGCTACAAGCGAAAAACACAAAGCAGGAAAAAGACGCACTCGGGACATGCTGGATTGACCGTATCGGGATTGTTCAGTGACGGGACCCGCAGCTTCGCCATCTGGCGGTCAAAGCCCCGTGAGCCTGTTGTCAAAGAAGCGTGAACCCGCGTTTTTTCCTCAACCCCAGCCGCGCAATTCCAGTCTTTTTGCGCTTAATCGATTCATCGCGATGCTTAGCCTGCTACCATTTGTCACATCATGTTGCAGACGCGTCGCCCTTTTCTGGGGCAAACCGCCACGTCGCGACGATAAATCCTCACGCCGTTCGCAGAAACGGCTGACCAATCTTGATGCCTGATGAGGTGCAACCAATGTCTGATGAAAATCGAGACAACCCGCGGCGTGAGTTCTTGCGCAAATCCCTGACCCTGATTCCCGTCGTCACCTTGGCCGGCGCTGGCCTGGGCAGCAGCGTATTGCAAGCTGCACCTGAAACCGCGCCCGCTGCCCCCGCGCCACAACCGATTCGCGCTGACGCCGGCGCTTATCAGCCGAGCTATTTCACCGCCGAGGAATGGGCGTTCATCAATGCTGCCGTGGCGCAGTTGATTCCCAGCGATGCTCAAGGCCCGGGCGCGATTGAAGCCGGCGTGCCGGAATACATCGATCGCCAGATGAACACGCCGTATGCCGCCGGAGCACTTTGGTACATGCAGGGCCCGTTCAACGCTGAAGCGGCCCCGGAGATGGGATGGCAGAGCAAACTGGTCCCTAAAGAGATCTATCGCCTCGGCATCGCCGCCACGGATCAGTGGACAAAAGCCCTCAACGGCAAAACATTTGCCGAGCAAGACAGCGCTACCCGAGAGGATTTGCTCAAGCAACTCGAAGCCGGCAAACCGCAGTTCGATAGCGTCCCGGCGAAGATTTTCTTCAATCTGTTGCTGCAAAACTCCAAGGAAGGGTTCTTCTGCGACCCGATCCATGGCGGTAACAAAGGCATGGTCGGCTGGACCATGATCGGCTTCCCCGGCGCCCGCGCCGATTTCATGGATTGGGTGGAACGCAACGAGCAATACCCCTTCCCGGCAGTTTCGATTCGCGGCGAGAGGGCGTGAGCATGGCAATCGTAATGAAGAAGGTCGACGCAGTGATCGTCGGTTTTGGCTGGACCGGCGCGATCATGGCCAAAGAGCTGACCGAGGCTGGCCTCAATGTGCTGGCGCTGGAGCGCGGGCCGATGCAGGACACTTACCCCGACGGCAACTATCCGCAGGTGATCGACGAACTCACCTACAGCGTTCGGAAAAAACTCTTTCAGGACATCTCCAAAGAGACCGTCACCATCCGCCACAGCGTCAATGACATTGCCCTGCCAAACCGCCAGTTGGGTGCGTTCCTGCCGGGCAATGGCGTCGGCGGCGCCGGACTGCACTGGTCGGGCGTGCACTTTCGCGTCGACCCTATCGAGCTGCGCATGCGCAGCCACTACGAAGAGCGCTACGGCAAAAGCTTCATCCCCAAGGACATGACCATCCAGGACTTCGGCGTCAGCTATGAAGAGCTGGAACCGTTCTTCGATTACGCCGAAAAAGTCTTCGGCACCTCGGGCCAGGCCTGGACCGTCAAAGGTCAGTTGGTCGGTCAGGGCAAGGGTGGCAACCCTTACGCACCGGATCGCTCGAACCATTTCCCGCTGGAAGCGCAGAAAAACACGGTTTCCGCACAACTGTTCGGCAAGGCAGCCACAGAGGTCGGTTACAAACCCTACAACCTGCCTTCGGCGAATACTTCAGGGCCTTACACCAATCCCTACGGCGCACAGATGGGCCCGTGCAACTTCTGCGGATTCTGCAGCGGCTACGTTTGCTACATGTATTCCAAAGCCTCGCCGAACGTGAACATCCTGCCGGCGCTCAAACCGCTGCCGAATTTCGAACTGCGGCCCAACGCCCATGTACTGCGAGTCAACCTCGACAGCACGAAAACCAAAGCCACCGGCGTTACCTACATCGATGCGCAGGGGCGTGAGATCGAGCAACCAGCGGACCTGGTGATCCTCGGCGCGTTCCAGTTGCACAACGTACGGCTGATGCTGCTCTCCGGGATCGGCAAGCCTTACGACCCGATCAGCGGCGAAGGCGTGGTCGGGCGCAACTTCGCTTACCAGAACATGGCCACGATCAAGGCGTTCTTTGACAAGGACACCCACACCAACAACTTCATCGGTGCCGGCGGTAACGGCGTGGCGCTGGATGACTTCAACGCCGACAACTTCGACCACGGCCCGCACGGCTTCGTCGGCGGCTCGCCGATGTGGGTCAACCAGGCTGGCAGCCGACCGATTGCTGGCACCTCGAACCCGCCGGGCACGCCAGCCTGGGGCAGCGCCTGGAAACGCGCGACCGCCGATTACTACACCCACCAGGTGTCGATGGACGCCCACGGCGCGCATCAGTCCTACCGTGGCAACTACCTCGATCTCGATCCGGTTTACCGCGATGCCTACGGCTTGCCGTTACTGCGCATGACCTTCGACTGGCAGGAAAACGACATCAAGATGAACCGCTTCATGGTCGAGAAAATGGGCAAGGTCGCTGAAGCGATGGGTCCGAAAGCCATTGCGGTGATTGGCAAGAAAGTCGGCGACCATTTCAACACCGCCGCCTACCAGACCACCCACCTCAATGGCGGCGCGATCATGGGCACCGACCCGAAAACCAGCGCGTTGAACCGCTACTTGCAGAGTTGGGATGTGCACAACGTTTTCGTGCCGGGGGCATCGGCGTTTCCGCAAGGCCTGGGGTACAACCCGACCGGTCTGGTCGCTGCATTGACCTATTGGTCGGCAAAGGCGATCCGCGAGCAATACCTGAAAAACCCCGGCCCGCTGGTTCAGGCTTAAGGAGTGATGACCATGAAGAATTTCGTTATCGCGACCCTGGCCCTGCTCAGCAGTGCTGCTTTGCAAGCGGCCGAAGTCGATCAATCTTTGATCAAACAGGGTGAATACCTGTCCCGCGCTGGCGACTGCGTGGCGTGCCACACCGCCAAGAACGGCAAGCCGTTCGCCGGCGGCCTGCCGATGGAAACTCCGATTGGCACGATCTACTCGACCAATATCACCCCGGATAAAACCGGCGTAGGTGATTACAGCTTCGAGGACTTTGATCAGGCCGTGCGTCATGGCGTCGCCAAAAACGGCAGTACGTTGTACCCGGCGATGCCGTATCCGTCCTACGCCCGAGTCAGTGAAACCGACATGAAAGCGTTGTACGCGTACTTCATGCACGGCGTGGAACCGGTCGCGCAAGAGAACAAGGCCAGCGATATTCCATGGCCGTTGAGCATGCGCTGGCCGTTGATGGGCTGGCGCTGGATGTTTGCGCCTAAGGTCGAGGACTACAAAGCCACGTCGGACGACCCGGTGATTGATCGTGGGGCGTATCTGGTAGAAGGCCTCGGACATTGCGGCGCCTGCCATACGCCGCGTGCCCTGACCATGCAGGAAAAATCCCTGAGTGCGGCCGATGGCAGCGACTTTCTGGCCGGCAGTGCGCCGCTGGAAGGCTGGATCGCCAAGAGTTTGCGTGGCGATCACAAGGATGGTCTCGGCAGCTGGAGCGAGGAGCAACTGATGCAATTCCTCAAGACCGGCCGCAGTGATCGCAGCGCCGTGTTCGGCGGCATGAGCGATGTGGTCACCCACAGCATGCAATACATGAACGACGCCGACCTGACCGCGATTGCGCGCTACCTCAAGTCGTTGCCGGCCAATGACCCGAACGATCAACCGCACCAATACGATGAGAAAGCCGCCAAGGCCCTGTGGAACGGCGACGACAGCCAGCGTGGCGCTTCGGTGTACATCGACAACTGCGCAGCATGCCATCGCACCGACGGCCACGGTTACACCCGCGTGTTCCCGGCGCTGGCCGGCAACCCGGTGCTGCAATCGGACGACCCGACTTCGCTGATCCACATTGTGCTCAAGGGCGGCACATTGCCCGCAACGCACACTGCGCCGTCGACTTTCACCATGCCTGGTTTTGCATGGCGGTTATCGGATCAGGAAGTCGCGGATGTAGTGAGCTTCATCCGGGGTAGTTGGGGTAACAAAGGCGCGCCAGTGACGGCAGCCGATGTCGCCAGCCTGCGCACAAACGATATGCAGACCACGTCCGGAGATGACCTGGGGCAAGTGACCGAGCAGAACTAACAATAAAGCCCTGCATGAAAGTTCATGCAGGGCTTTATAGCAACTTGGCGTCAATACAAATCAGCTGAAAGATTCATTCACGGATTAACGATACTCACATAAGCCTTGGCCAATGCTTCCAACTTGGCTTTGTCATCACTATCAATATCGCCGTCGCCGTCCACATCCTTCTTGTCGGTGCGAATGGTGAACGACTTGCCCCGATCGCTGGACACCGCGACAACATAAATCGAATCGACCAATGCCTCGGTCGACAGTTGTTCCTCAGCATCCCAGCCCAGTTCCTTGCGGGCCAGTTGCATCGAAACAATGGTGTTGGGCTCCGATGGCCCCGGGAGCATCATTTGCAGGAAAACACCGCGTTGATTGAGAAACGACATAAATTAAATCCCTTTAAATTAATAACAGGCGTCAGTGCCTGGAAGTTGCGAAGACTATATTTGATAACTTTCATTCACAACGGCACATATGTTTCTCGGGTTGTATTTAGTTCCAGTCATTTACATAAATAACAAAACGAACGGAAGGAAAAATCCGCGCCTGTGTGCCTGAGCCGAACGGTACTGGATCGTCCAGCACTTACTCATATACTGTATGCATATACAGACACGAGATTCGCGCAATGATCAGCCCTCTTCCACCTCGCGGACGCGGCACCGCAACCAACCCGCACAATCGCTTCGCGCCGAACCGCTCGGTGGCGGAGGACGACGGCTGGCATCAGGAAGTGCCCGAAACGCAAAATACCGAGGTGATGATTGAAACCGCAAAAACCATCATCACCCGCAACACCTCGCCGGATTTGCCCTTCGACCGCTCGATCAATCCCTATCGCGGCTGCGAGCATGGCTGCATCTATTGCTACGCACGGCCCAGCCACGCCTATTGGGACATGTCGCCGGGACTGGATTTCGAAACCAAGCTGATCGCCAAGACCAACGCTGCGCAGGTGCTGGAAGAACAGTTGAGCAAACGCGGCTATCAATGTGCGCCGATCAACCTGGGTTCCAATACCGATCCGTATCAGCCGATCGAACGCGAGCACAAAATCACCCGTCAAATCCTAGAAGTGCTTTTGCGCTATCGGCATCCGGTAACCATCGTCACCAAGGGTTCGCTGATCCTGCGCGATCTCGACTTGCTCACCGAACTGGCGCAGCAACGGCTGGTGGCGGTGATGATCAGCCTGACAACGCTGGATGATGAGCTCAAACGCATCCTTGAACCCCGCGCCGCAGCGCCCAAGGCGCGTTTACGCGCCATCCGGGTCATGCGCGAAGCGGGGGTACCGGTCGGCGTGCTGTGTTCGCCGATGATTCCGATGATCAACGACAGCGAAATCGAAAGCCTGCTCACCGAGGCCCACGCCGCTGGGGCGCAAAGCGCTGCGTACATGATGCTGCGCCTGCCGCTGGAAGTGGCGCCGCTGTTCGAGGAGTGGCTGCAAGCGCACTATCCGCAAAGGGCGGCGCATGTGCTGAGCCTGATTCACCAGAGCCGTGGCGGCGAGCTCTACGACAGCCGTTTCGGCGCTCGCATGCGCGGTGAAGGGCCATTCGCCGATCTGCTCGCCCAGCGTTTTGCCAAGGCGATCAAGCGCCTGGGTCTCAACCAGCGTGAAGGCTACAATCTTGATTGCACGGCCTTCTGTCCGCCGGGTCGCCAGATGTCGTTGATTTAGCGACAATTGGCTTATGGTTGAGGGGTTGGAATCCTTCCGTCGAAAACCTCAGTCACGTTTTTTGTGACCTGGAACACACGTTCTAGAGCGTTTGATTCAGTTTGAGTTAAGTTTCGGCGGCTACCTTGTTCATCGAGTGACTGACGGGTCGGGACGACCCGGATGTTTTAAACAGCCACTGGCTTCATACCGGAATACCGGGGCAAGACTCCCTGAATCCGCCAAAGAGGATGAATCATGAGTGACAAGGATAAACAGCCGCTGGCTGCGTCGGCGCAAACCCCAGAAGCGGATTCCGCCGATGCAGCGCTGCGACAGATCGTAGACGGCTTTTTGCATTTTCATCATGAGGTCTTCCCGCAGCAGGAAGAACTCTTCAAGAAACTCGCCACGGCCCAAGCGCCCAAAGCGATGTTCATCACCTGTGCCGACTCGCGCATCGTTCCCGAGCTGATCACCCAGAGCTCACCTGGCGATCTGTTCGTGACCCGTAATGTCGGCAACGTTGTGCCACCCTACGGCCAGATGAATGGCGGCGTTTCCACAGCCATCGAGTACGCGGTACTGGCGCTGGGCGTGCAGCACATCATCATCTGCGGCCACTCCGATTGCGGCGCCATGCGTGCGGTACTCAACCCGGACAGCCTGGAAAAAATGCCGACGGTCAAAGCCTGGCTGCGCCACGCCGAAGTCGCGAAAACCATGGTGCATGAAAACTGTAACTGCGCCGACGAAAAAGAAAGCATGCCGATCCTCACCGAGGAAAACGTCATCGCCCAATTGCAGCACTTGCGTACCCATCCTTCGGTAGCCTCACGCATGGCGAACGGTCAGCTGTTCATCCATGGCTGGGTCTACAACATCGAAACCAGCGAAATCAAAGCTTACGACGCGGATCAGGGACGTTTCCTGCCGCTCGATGGCAGCCATCCGATTCCGGTGGCGACGCCCAAAGCGCGCTTCTAAATCTTCCTGACAATCTGTGTGGTTTGACGCCGGCCGCTGTTTCAGCGGCCCGGCCTCGCCACGCCTGAAGAAAACTTCGGGAGAATCACCATGCGTGCTGCTCAATTGAAAGCTGTATTGCCACGGGAGCTGCTCGCATCCGTGGTTGTGTTTTTGGTCGCCCTGCCGTTGTGCATGGGCATCGCCATCGCTTCCGGGCTACCGCCGGCCAAAGGCCTGATTACCGGGATTATCGGTGGCCTGGTGGTGGGTTGGTTGGCGGGTTCGCCTTTACAGGTCAGCGGGCCGGCGGCGGGTCTGGCGGTTTTGGTGTTCGAGCTGGTGCGCCAGCACGGTATCGAGATGCTCGGGCCGATTTTGCTGCTCGCCGGTTTCCTGCAACTGGTGGCCGGACGACTGAAGCTCGGCTGCTGGTTTCGGGTCACGGCGCCGGCGGTGGTCTACGGCATGCTGGCGGGGATTGGCGTGCTGATCGTGCTATCACAGATACATGTGATGCTCGATGCTTCGCCGAAACCTTCCGGGCTGGATAACCTCACGGCATTCCCCGCTGCGGTGGCGCAGGCCTTGCCGTCGTTCGGCTGGCAGGCCGGGCTGCTGGGGCTATCGACGATTGCGGTGATGTGGTTGTGGGAGAAATTCCGCCCGCACTCGCTGCGGTTCGTTCCCGGTGCTTTGCTCGGCGTCGGCCTGGCCACGGGTGCCAGTCTGCTGCTGGCGTTACAGGTCAAACGGGTTGAAGTACCGGCGAATCTGGCGGAAGCCATCGACTGGCTGAAACCTGCGGACCTGCTCAGCCTGGCCGACCCGACGCTGCTGATCGCCGCGTTCGCCGTGGCGTTTATCGCCAGCGCGGAAACCCTGTTGTCGGCGGCAGCGGTAGACCGCATGCACAATGGCGTGCGTTCGGACTTCGACCGTGAACTGTCGGCGCAAGGCGTCGGCAACATGCTCTGCGGACTGGTCGGCGCACTGCCGATGACCGGGGTGATCGTGCGCAGTTCGGCCAACGTCCAGGCCGGCGCGACCACGCGTTACTCGACGATCTTCCATGGCTTGTGGCTGCTGGCCTTCGTGCTTTTGCTGTCGAGTGTGCTGCAAAGCATTCCGGTGGCGAGTCTGGCAGGTGTGCTGGTGTATACCGGTTTCAAACTGGTCGACCTGAAAGCCTTCCGCGGTCTGAGCCGTTATGGGCGAATGCCGATGTTCACCTACGCCGCCACGGCTCTGGCGATCATTTTCACTGACCTGCTGACCGGTGTACTGATTGGCTTCGGCATGACGCTGGTGAAGCTGGCCTTCAAGGCATCGCGATTAAAGATCAGCTTGATCGACCTGCCGCCGGAAGGGGAAATGGAGTTACGTCTGATCGGCGCGGCGACGTTCCTCAAGGTGCCGGCGCTGACCCAGGTGCTGAACACCATTCCAGCAGGCGCGACGGTGCATGTGCCGCTCAATAACCTGAGCTACATCGATCATTCGTGTCTGGAGTTGCTGGAAGAATGGGGCCGGGCGAATGCGGCCAAGGGGTCGAAACTGGTGATCGAGTCACGCGGGTTGAAGCGTAGGCTTGAGGGGCGGATTCGGACGACTACTGGAATCGGCTCAGCCGCTTAAAAACCGTTTGAAACCAAACCCTGTGGGAGCGAGCTTGCTCGCGAAAGCGGTAGATCAGTCGACATTGATGTTGAATGACACACCGCATTCGCGAGCAAGCTCGCTCCCACATTAGATCTATACAGTCAGTTCCGTCAGGCGGCGGGCTGATCAAGCTCCAGACCCACACCCAAGCGGCGACCCATGCACGGCCAGCGTTTCCACGCGGCCCCCGTGTCCGGGCTGCTGAGTTTTTCGCGGTAGATCTCTACCGATTCCAGCGCAAAACTCTCATCGTTGAGCATCTCGTCGATGGCGTGATGCACCGCTTCGTCCAGTTGGTTGGCAAATTCCTCACCGATCAACTGGTGAGCAATCAAGTTGGCGACCGTCATGTCCAAAGGGATCAGTGGCTGGCCGAAATGCTTGATGTACAGGTCGTTGACCTCTTCGACAAAACGGTGCGCCAGGTAGGCTTCGTCCAGCAGGCTATCCAGGCCAACATGCCCGGCCATGATGGCTGGCGGCTGGAGGAAGTACTGCTCGGCGATTTTCAGCACCGGTTTGATCTGCGATTCGATTCCCGCTTCCTTGGCGACTTCATTGGCTGCATCCAGCAAGTCCGGTACTTCATCGATGTAGGCGGCGACAAAACGCGTCAGCACACCATTGGCGTCGGCTTCCGGCAATTGGATCGCCGGGTGTAAATGAGGCAGCTTGCTTTCCAGCTGACGGGTCAGCAGGCCGGTTTCTTTCTCGTGCTGTTGGGCTTTTTGGATCTGCTCGCGCAATGCGGCGGTGTTCATGAAAACTCCAGGGAACAAGGCAATGAAATAGGGAAGACATAAGTTAGCTGGCTTACGAAAAATGCTAAGACGCATTTGTCATAATTATTTCATCCTTGATGCATCTGCGTTATATCGATTTGCCACCACTCGTCTGCATCCTTCTCCATTCCTGCCCTTGAACGCAAGTCTTCGCTGTTTCAGATCATTTACGTCCGCACATTGCAATTTCCAGTCGCTGTCTATACTCGCCAGTGAATGGAGTTAGCTGATGACGCCCGACTGCACCCGCAGCAAGGCACGGCGATTCAAGTTCGTAGTCTGATGCAGCCGCTCCCTTGCCGCAGGCGTATGCCGGAGGGATTACAAGAACGATAAGGGGAACCCGCTATGATGCGACATCCTC
>NZ_JBIWAL010000019.1:33592-33931 GCF_044760045.1 Pseudomonas sp. NPDC098747
ACTGTCAATATGGCGCCTGGAGCGACTGAAATCAGTCACGCAGTATTCGACCTGCACATGACCATTTTCTGGATCTGTGTGGTGATCGGGGTCATCGTCTTCGGCGCCATGTTCTGGTCGATGATCGTGCACCGCCGTTCAACCGGGCAGGTCGCCGCAAAATTCCACGAAAGCACCGGCGTCGAAATCATGTGGACCATCGTGCCGCTGCTGATTCTGGTAGCGATGGCCGTGCCGGCGACCGCCACCCTGATCAAGATGTACGACACCAGTGAGCCGGATATCGATATCCAGGTCACCGGGTATCAGTGGAAGTGGCACTACAAATACCTGGGCCAG
>NZ_JBIWAL010000019.1:33941-107460 GCF_044760045.1 Pseudomonas sp. NPDC098747
CAGGACGTCGAGTTCTTCAGCAACCTGGCCACCCCCGCCGAACAGATCCACAACAAGGAAGCCAAGGGCGAGCATTACCTGCTTGAGGTCGACAAGCCGCTGGTGCTGCCGACCGGAGCCAAGGTGCGCTTCCTCGTCACCTCCGCTGACGTGATCCATTCCTGGTGGGTGCCGGCCTTCGCGGTCAAACGCGATGCGATTCCGGGGTTCGTCAACGAAGCCTGGACCCGTGTCGACAAGCCCGGCATTTACCGTGGCCAGTGCGCCGAACTGTGCGGCAAGGATCACGGCTTCATGCCGATCGTGGTCGAGGTCAAGGAGAAGGCCGATTACGAAACATGGCTCGCCGAGCGCAAGGCCGAAGCCGCGCAACTCAAAGAGCTGACCAGCAAGGATTGGACCCTCGAAGAGCTCAAGGAGCGCGGCGACAAGGTCTATCACACCGCTTGCGTCGCCTGTCACCAGGCCGAAGGCCAGGGCCTGCCGCCGATGTTCCCGGCGCTCAAGGGCTCGAAAATCGCCACCGGCCCGATCAAGGATCACCTGAGCATCGTCTTCCACGGCAAGCCCGGCACCGCCATGGCGGCGTTCGGCAAGCAGTTGTCGGAAGTCGATATCGCCGCCGTCGTAACCTACGAACGAAACGCGTGGGGCAACAACAAGGGCGACATGGTGACGCCAAAAGAAGTGCTGGAGCTGAAACAGGCGGAAAGCAAATGACCCGGTCTATTGCGTACTTCGTGAATCGGTCGGGGCTCCGCGCCCCGGCCTGCCCCGTCCACTCGCTTGAAGGAGACCGGCCATGAGCGCTGTCATCGATGACCACGGTCACGCCGACCACGCCCACGGCCCGGCCAAAGGCCTGATGCGCTGGGTGCTGACCACCAACCACAAGGACATTGGCACGCTGTACCTGTGGTTTGCGTTCTGTATGTTTCTGCTCGGCGGCTCGTTCGCCATGGTGATTCGCGCCGAACTGTTCCAGCCCGGTTTGCAGATCGTCGAACCGGCGTTCTTCAACCAGATGACCACCATGCATGGCTTGGTGATGGTGTTCGGTGCGGTGATGCCGGCGTTCGTTGGCCTCGCCAACTGGATGATCCCGTTGATGATCGGCGCGCCGGACATGGCCCTGCCGCGAATGAACAACTTCAGCTTCTGGCTGCTGCCGGCGGCGTTCCTGCTGCTGGTGTCGACCCTGTTCAGCCCCGGTGGCGGGCCGAATTTCGGCTGGACGTTCTACGCACCGCTATCGACGACTTACGCACCTGAGAGCGTGACGTTCTTCATCTTCGCCATCCACTTGATGGGGATCAGCTCGATCATGGGCGCGATCAACGTGGTCGCGACCATCCTCAACCTGCGCGCCCCCGGCATGACACTGATGAAAATGCCGCTGTTCGTCTGGACCTGGCTGATCACCGCGTTCCTGCTGATTGCGGTGATGCCGGTGCTGGCCGGGTGCGTGACGATGATGCTGATGGACATCCACTTTGGCACCAGTTTCTTCAGTGCTGCCGGTGGCGGTGACCCGGTGTTGTTCCAGCATGTGTTCTGGTTCTTCGGCCATCCCGAGGTGTACATCATGATCCTGCCGGCCTTCGGCGCCGTCAGCCAGATCATCCCGGCCTTCGCGCGCAAGCCGCTGTTCGGCTACACCTCGATGGTCTACGCCACGGCGAGCATCGCGTTCCTGTCGTTTATCGTCTGGGCGCACCACATGTTTGTGGTCGGCATTCCGTTGGTGGGCGAGTTGTTTTTCATGTACGCGACGATGCTCATCGCCGTACCGACCGGAGTGAAGGTGTTCAACTGGGCGAGCACCATGTGGCAAGGCTCGATGACCTTCGAGACACCGATGCTGTTTGCCGTGGCGTTCGTGATTCTGTTCTCCATCGGCGGGTTCTCCGGGTTGATGCTGGCCATCGCTCCGGCGGACTTCCAGTATCAGGACACCTACTTTGTGGTCGCGCACTTCCACTACGTGCTGGTGCCTGGGGCGATCTTCGGGATCTTCGCCTCAGCCTATTACTGGCTGCCAAAGTGGACCGGGTACATGTACGACGAAACCCTCGGCAAGCTGCATTTCTGGCTGTCGTTCGTCGGCATGAACCTGACCTTCTTCCCGATGCACTTTGTTGGGCTTGCGGGAATGCCGCGACGGATTCCGGACTACAACCTGCAATTCGCCGACTTCAACATGGTCTCCTCGATTGGCGCGTTCATGTTTGGCGCCACGCAGATCTTCTTCCTGTTCATCGTGATCAAGACCATCCGCGGCGGCGTACCGGCACCGGCCAAACCGTGGGATGGCGCGGAAGGTCTGGAGTGGAGCGTGCCGTCCCCGGCGCCGTATCACACCTTCAGCACACCGCCGGAAGTGAAATGAACAGCCAGCCCGGTGTGAACAGTGAGAAACCTGTGCAAGCACACAGGTCTTCTAAGACTGCACACAGACCCCTTGTGGCGAGGGGATTTATCCCCGTTCGGCTGCGCAGCAGTCGTAAATCCAGCAAATGGGGTGTGACTGATGCACCTCGATTACAGGTTTTGGGGCTGCTTCGCAGCCCAACGGGGATAAATCCCCTCGCCACAAGAGAGTGTTCACACCTGAGTAAGCAGTGCTGGACCAAGCCGGTCCCAACAGGGTTTTCGGTGGAGGACATGACCCATGGCTGACTCGATCTCACTGAAAAAACTCGTCACCCGCCTGCTCGGTGTAGTGGTAGCGATGTTCATTTTCGGGTTTGCCCTCGTGCCGATCTACGACGTGATGTGCAAGGCGTTCGGCATCAACGGCAAAACCGGCGGCCAGTACGAGGGCGAGCAGGTGGTTGATACCTCGCGCCAGGTGCGCGTGCAGTTTCTGTCGACCAACACTGCCGACATGCCGTGGGATTTCTATCCCAAGCATGACGAACTCACGGCCAACCCCGGCGCGGTCAACGAGATGATCTTTATCGCCCGCAACCCCACCGACAAACCGATGAGTGCGCAAGCCGTACCCAGCATCGCGCCGAGTAACGCCGCTGCGTATTTCCACAAGACCGAATGCTTTTGCTTTACCCAGCAGGTGCTGCAGCCCGGACAACAGATCGAAATGCCGGTGCGTTTCATTGTTGACCGCGACATGCCCAAGGAAGTGAAGCACCTGACGCTGTCCTACACGCTGTTCGATATCACCGCCCGACATCCACCGGTGGCTGCAAGCACTGGCGGTTGAGCGTGCCCGATAAGGAGAACAATAAATGGCAACTCATGAGCACTATTACGTTCCGGCCCAAAGCAAGTGGCCGATCATCGCCACGATCGGGATGTTGGTCACCGTGTACGGCCTGGCCGTCTGGTTCAACGATCTGAAGGCAGCGCGCCCGGAGTCCCACGGCCCGCTGATCTTTTTCGTCGGTGGCCTGCTGGTGGCGTACATGCTGTTCGGCTGGTTCGGCACGGTGATCAAGGAAAGCCGCGCGGGGCTGTACAGCGCGCAGCTGGATCGCTCGTTCCGCTGGGGCATGAGTTGGTTCATCTTCTCCGAGGTGATGTTCTTCGTCGCTTTCTTCGGTGCGCTGTTCTACGTGCGGCACATTTCCGGCCCGGCACTGGGGGGCGAAGGCCCCAAAGGGGTCGCGCACATGCTTTGGCCAAATTTTCAGTTCACCTGGCCGCTGCTGAACACGCCTGATCCGAAACTGTTCCCGCCGGCCAAGGACGTCATCAGCCCGTGGGGCCTGCCGTTGGTCAATACGGTTCTGCTGGTCAGCTCCAGTGTGACCCTCACCATCGCCCACCATGCGCTGAAGAAAGGCCATCGCGGCGCGCTGAAAATCTGGCTGGCGATCACCGTGCTACTGGGGTGCGCGTTCCTCGGCTTCCAGGTGGAAGAATACATCCACGCTTATAAGGAACTGGGCCTGACCCTGGGTTCGGGGATCTACGGCGCGACGTTCTTCATGCTCACCGGTTTCCACGGCGCCCACGTGACCATCGGCACGATCATTCTGTTTGTGATGCTGATGCGGATCATGAAGGGCCACTTCGACAACGAGCATCAGTTCGGCTTTGAAGCGGCGAGCTGGTATTGGCACTTTGTCGATGTGGTGTGGATCGGTTTGTTCATCTTCGTTTACGTGCTCTGAGGCAGCGCTAAAAAGGCGCGTGCGACACCAGTTGGCCGCTGTAGAAACCCCAGGCGATCAAGCCGACGGTTCCAGCGGCCAATGCCACCCGAACACTCAAGGCGATGACCAGGCGATTGGAGCTGCTGTCGTCCTTGACCAGGAAAAACAGGCCGCTGAACAGGCTGATCACCGTGGCAATCAGCATCAGGACGATAGCTGTTTTGAGCATGGGAAGACTCCGGGGGAAAGGCGATGCAGTTGAGTATAGCGATCGCAACGACTGACTTTTTGGCGCAGCCATGAAGCGCTTTCGCCCGGGTGTGATTCCGACCGTGGTGGTGGGGTTGTTGCTGCCGCTGCTGGTGTCGCTGGGCTTCTGGCAACTGGGTCGTGGCGCGGAGAAAACCGCCCTGCTCGCCAGCTACGCCGAACGCCGTGCCGCCGAACCAATGGCCAGCAGCGAATTACTGACCAGCGCCGACCCGGCCTATCGCCGCGTGCATCTGCAGGGCCAGTTCGATGGCGCCCACAGTCTGTTGCTCGACAATCGTCAGCGTGATGGCAAGGTCGGCGTCGAGTTGCTGCAACCGTTTCAGGATCAGGTCAGCGGGCTGTGGCTGCTGGTCAATCGGGGCTGGCTACCGTGGCCGGATCGACGCGTGGCACCGCAATTCAGCACGCCTTCCGAGGCGTTGGATATCGACGCCTGGGTCTATGTCGCCCCCGGCGCGACTTTCCAGCTCCACGCCGACCCGGTCAGCAACACATGGCCGCAAACCATCACCGCCGTCGAGCCGGCCAAGCTGTGGAAAACACTGGAGCGCGACGGCTACGCCTACGAATTACGCGCCGAACCCGGCCCGGCCAGCTATCAGGCCGATTGGTCAGTGGTCGCGATGGGCCCCGAAAAACACCTCGGTTACGCCGTGCAGTGGTTCGCCATGAGCATTGCCCTGCTCGGTCTCTACCTCTATCTCGGCTGGCATAACGCAAAGGAGAAACACCATGGGAACGGTCATGAATCCACCCAGCATGTCTGAAGCCAAAACCCCGGTCAGTCGCCGTCGCGGACGCATTCAACTGCTGCTGATCGTACTCGGCGTGGTCGGCCCGATGCTTCTCGCCACTGGCATGTACAAATTGCAGTTCTGGGTGCCGGAAGGTCGCAGCTATCACGGCGAACTGATCGGCAACGGCCAGACCCGCGCCGACCTCGGCGTGCAAGCCGAAGAACAGCGCTGGCAGATGCTGGTGACGGCGCCCAAAGACTGCGCGGTGGATTGCCAGCAGTTGGTGTATCTGGCGCGGCAGATCCAGATCGGCCTCGGCCGTGAAGCCGGGCGCGCCAGCCACGCCCTCGCCGCCGCGCAACCGCTGAGCAGCGATTACGACGCCAAACTGACTCGAGAATACCCACAGCTGCAACGCTATCCGCTGGATGCCGCGGCGTTCAGCAAAACGACGGGCGAAAAGGTCACGCCGCAGCTGTGGATCATCGATCCGCACGGCAACCTCGTGCTGCGCTACGACCCAAGTGTGAAGGGTAAGGATCTGCTCAACGACCTGCGTCACCTGCTGAAACTGTCGAACATCGGATAAGGGCATCGTCATGGCCAAACCTGGATTTCGCCTCGCGCTGTTTGCCACCCTGCTGGCACTGATAGTGGTGCTGCTCGGCGCCTACACGCGCCTGACCCACGCAGGTCTCGGCTGCCCGGACTGGCCGGGCTGCTATGGTTTTATCAGCGTGCCGGCCAGCGAAGCCCAACTGGCCCATGCCGAACTGCATTACCCCGAGGCGCCGGTCGAGGCACACAAGGGCTGGAACGAGATGATCCACCGCTACTTCGCCGGCGCCCTCGGCATGCTGATCGCAGTGTTGGCCGGTCGCGCGTGGGTCAATCGGCGTCATCCGGGCCTGCCTTTGAAACTGCCGCTGTTCTTGCTGGCGGTGGTGATCGCGCAAGCAGCGTTCGGCATGTGGACAGTGACGCTCAAGCTCTGGCCGCAAGTGGTGACCGGGCATTTGCTGGGCGGTTTCGCGACTTTGAGTCTGTTGTTTCTGCTGACCTTACGACTGTCCGGCGTATTGCCGGCCCTCACCGTACCCAAGCGTTTGCAGTATTGGGCGACGGCCGGACTGTTGCTGGTGATCGGCCAGATCGCCTTGGGTGGCTGGGTCAGTTCCAACTACGCGGCAGTGGCCTGCATCGACTTCCCCACCTGCCACGGCGAATGGCTGCCACCCGCTGATTTCGCCAATGGCTTTCACCTGACCCAACACATCGGCCCGAATTATCTGGGCGGACAACTCGACAGCGACGCACGCACGGCGATTCATCTGACCCATCGCATCGGTGCACTGCTGGTGACACTGGTGCTGCTCGGTCTGGCCTGGCAACTGAAAGTGGTCGGCATGACGCGACTGGCCGGGCTGGTGCTGATCGCTCTCGCCGCACAAATCACCCTCGGCATCAGCAACGTGCTGTTCCATCTGCCGCTGCCAGTGGCCGTCGCCCATAACGCCGGCGGCGCAGCATTGTTGTTGTCGATGGTGCTGGTCAATTATCACGCGCGCACCAGCCTGGTTCGGGTCAAGCAGCCGCTGATTGCGCGGTGGCGCCTGAGCCCGCGTAAACACTCGGCGGCGCCCATCACAATAAAAGGAGAAACGCCGTGGCGATTCTGATTGGCGAACGTCCCGCGCAGGCGTTGTGGCGCGATTATCTGGAACTGACCAAACCGAAAGTGGTGGTGCTGATGCTCATCACTTCGCTGGTCGGCATGTTCCTCGCGACCCGCGCCGGGGTGCCGTGGACGGTGCTGGTGTTCGGCAATCTGGGGATCGCGCTGTGTGCCGGCGGTGCGGCGGCGGTCAATCATGTGGTGGATCGGCGCATTGATGCGCTGATGGCGCGCACGCACAAACGGCCTTTGGCCGAGGGCCGGGTTTCACCTGCTGCCGCTCTGACCTTTGCGCTGGTATTGGCGCTGCTGGGGCAGGCGTTGTTGCTGACCTTCACCAATCCGCTGACTGCGTGGCTGACGCTCGCGTCGTTACTGGGTTACGCGGTGGTCTACACCGGTTTCCTCAAACGCGCGACGCCGCAGAACATTGTCATCGGTGGCCTGGCCGGCGCCGCGCCACCGCTGCTCGGCTGGACCGCCGCCACCGGCCATTTCAGCGCCGAACCGTTGCTGCTGGTACTGATCATCTTCGCCTGGACCCCGCCGCACTTTTGGGCGCTGGCGATCCATCGCAAAGAGGAATACGCCAAGGCCGACATCCCGATGCTGCCGGTCACCCACGGCGAGCACTACACCAAAGTGCACATTCTGCTGTACACCTTTGCGCTGCTGGCGGTGAGTCTGCTGCCCTATGTAATCCACATGAGCGGCGTGCTTTATCTCGTATGTGCTCTCGCCTTGGGCGCGAGGTTTCTGCAATGGGCCGTGGTGCTGTACCGTGGCACTCGGCCGCACGCGGCGATCAACACCTTCAAGTACTCTATTTATTACTTGTTCCTGTTGTTCATCGCCCTGCTCGTAGACCACTACTTACTGTTGAACCTATGACTCGAACCCAGAAAACCGTCTTCATCCTCGTCGCCGTGGTCGCGTTGATCCTCGGCCTTACCGTCAACAAAGTGCTGAGCGGCAAGGGCCAGGGCGACCCGACCGCGCTGATCGACGCCGGCATCATCCTGCTGCCGCAAAGCCGCAATCTGCCGGACGTGACGATGACGGATCAGGACGGCAAACCGGTCGCGATCAATGAACTCAAGGGCAAGTGGAGCCTGCTGTTTTTCGGCTACACCTTCTGCCCGGACATCTGCCCGACCACCCTCGCGCAGCTGCGCCAGATCAAAAGTGAACTGCCGAAAGACGCTGTGGACAAGTTGCAGATCGTGCTGGTCAGCGTTGACCCGAACCGCGATAACCCGAAGCAGTTGAAGCAGTATCTGGGCTACTTCGATCCGCAATTTATCGGCCTGACGCCGACCTCGATCGAAGAACTGCAGAAAGTTGCCAACGCGGTGAGCATTCCGTTTATTCCGGCGGATACCAGCAAGCCGAATTACACGGTGGATCACAGCGGCAACCTGGCGGTGATCGGGCCGGACGGGACGCAACGCGGGTTTATTCGGGCGCCGCTGAACAACGCGAAACTGGTGGTGCAGTTGCCGGTGATGCTTAACCGCAAGTAAGTCACCACTGGAAGCACCGGGAACCCTTTGTGGCGAGGGGATTTATCCCCGTTGGGCTGCGAAGCCGCCCCAAAAACCTGCAACTGCGGTGTATCAGGAATACCGTGTGCAATGATATTGCGACTGCTGCGCAGTCGAACGGGGATAAATCCCCTCGCCACAAATGCGGTGCGGTATTCAGGCAAAAAAAGGGGCGCATTCAATGCGCCCCTTTTTCATTGCCGCAATCTGAATCAAAACGCCGGCAACACCGCACCCTTGTACTTCTCGGTGATGAATTTCTTCACTTCCGGGCTGTGCAGGGCCGCGGCCAGTTTCTTCATCGCGTCGCTGTCCTTGTTGTCCGCACGGGACACGAGGATGTTCACGTACGGCGAGTCGTTGCCTTCGATCACCAGCGCATCCTTGGACGGATCGAGCTTGGCTTCCAGCGCGTAGTTGGTGTTGATCAGCGCCAGATCAACCTGAGTCAGCACGCGCGGGATGGTCGCGGCTTCCAGTTCACGGAATTTCAGGTCTTTCGGGTTTTGCGCGATGTCTTTGATGGTCGACAGGATGTTGGTCGGGTCCTTCAGAGTGATCACACCAGCCTTGGCCAGCAGCAACAGCGCACGGCCGCCGTTGGTGGCGTCGTTCGGGATCACCACGTTGGCGCCGCCCGGCAGTTCTTCGATCTTCTTGATCTTGCTCGAGTACGCGCCCAGTGGTTCCAGATGAACACCGGTCACGGCAACCAGGCTGGTGCCCTTGGCCTTGTTGAACTCATCGAGGTACGGCTGGTGCTGGAAGAAGTTGGCGTCCAGACGCTTTTCGGCAACCTGTACGTTCGGCTGAATGTAGTCGGTGAAGACTTTGACCTTCAGATCCACGCCTTCTTTGGCCAGTGCCGGCTTCACGAATTCGAGGATTTCGGCGTGCGGCACAGGGCTGGCGGCAACGGTCAGGGTTTCGGCGTGGGCCGAGAATGCCGCAACGGCAGCGAAAGCAGCGATCAGTTTTTTCATTCAGCTAACTCCTTTTCATGGCGCCCGTTTGGCGCCTGCCAGCGAATGGCCGGCTCATGTAATTTCAAAACCGGTTATTTGCGCGAGAAATGCACGACCAGTCGGTCGCCTACCATTTGCAGCACTTGCACCAGAATCAGCAGCAACACCACGGTGACGATCATCACGTCAGTCTGGAAACGCTGGTAGCCGAATCGGATCGCCAGGTCACCCAAACCACCGGCGCCGACCACACCGGCCATCGCCGTGTAGGAAACCAGTGTAATCGCTGTCACGGTAATCGCTGCAAAGATGCCCGGGCGGGCCTCTGGCAGCAACGCATTGACGATGATCTGCCGAGTGGTCGCGCCCATCGACTGGGTCGCTTCGATGATGCCGCGATCGACTTCACGCAGCGCAGTTTCCACCAGACGTGCGAAGAACGGTGTTGCCCCCACCACAAGCGGCGGAATCGCCCCGGCCACACCCAGCGAGGTGCCGGTGATCAGCACGGTGAACGGGATCATCACGATCAGCAGAATGATGAACGGCAGCGAGCGCAGGATGTTCACCGCCAGCGACATGAACGCGTAGACACCACGGTTTTCCAGCAACTGACGCGGGCTGCACAAAAACAGCAGCACACCCAGCGGCAGGCCGAGCAGCACGGTGAACAGCAGCGAACCGCCGAGCATCAGCATGGTGTCGCCGGTGGCCAGCCAGATTTCGAACCAGTCGACATTGGCGAAGAAATTCATAAAGGCTTCCATTAACGCAGCACCTCCATGTGAACGTCAGCGGCGGTGAAGCGGGCGAACGCCGCTTCCATGTCGCCACCGGTGACGGCGAGGGTCAATTGCCCGTACGGAATGTCTTTGATGCGATCGATACGACCGGCAAGGATGCTGTAGTCGACACCGGTTTCCCGGGCGACAGTACCGAGCAACGGCGCGTAGGTCGCTTCGCCCTGGAAGGTCAGACGCACGATACGGCCCGGCACGTGAGCGAAGTCGTCGCGCTGTTCGCTTTCGTCAACCTGCTCGCTTTCCTGCACGAAACGCTTGGTGGTCGGGTGCTGTGGATGCAGGAACACATCGGCCACCGAGCCTTGCTCGACGATCACGCCGGCATCCATCACGCCAACCTGATCGCACACGCGGCGGATCACGTCCATCTCGTGGGTGATCAGCACGATGGTCAGCTTCAGCTCACGGTTGATCTCGGCCAGCAATTGCAGGACCGACGCCGTGGTCTGCGGGTCAAGGGCACTGGTGGCCTCGTCGCACAGCAGAATCTTGGGCTTGGTTGCCAGGGCGCGGGCGATGCCGACGCGCTGCTTCTGGCCGCCGGACAGCTGCGCTGGGTACTTCTTGGCGTGATCGGACAGACCAACCCGCGCCAGCAACTCGGCCACGCGCTTGTCGATTTCGCTGCTTGACAGCTCACCCGCCAGAGTCAGCGGCAACGCAACGTTGTCGGCAACAGTCTTGGACGCGAGCAGGTTGAAGTGCTGGAAGATCATCCCGACTTGCTGGCGGAAACGGCGCAGGCCATTGGCGTCCAGCGCGGTGACTTCTTCGCCGTCGACGAAGATCTTGCCGCCACTGGATTCTTCCAGGCGATTGATCAGACGCAGCAGGGTACTTTTTCCCGCACCGGAATGACCGATCAGACCGAAGACCTGGCCGTTCTCAATCTTGAGACTGGTCGGGTGCAGGGCGGGGATGTCCTTACCGGCGACGCGGTAAGTCTTGTGGACGTTTTGAAACTCGATCACGTAGCGAACCTTGTGGGGCGCGTTAGAAAAGGATCAGCGGTTAGCCGGGCGCGCATTTTAGCCTGTCCGTATAGAGGTTCTTAGCATTTATTTCGCAATTAACCTTCGATTTGGCAATAAGAAGATCAAAGGTCATAAAAAAGGAACGGCTGGCGATGCTCATCAGTCACTACGTAAGCGACTTGAAACCCTGGGTGCCGTGCCCGGGAACCACTCAAGAGTCCTCGGCACATCCCGGGGTCAAACGAGGAGTTTACGTCTGATGAGTACCAAGAAACCTGCCCCAGTAAAGAGTGAAATGGCCGGAACCGATACCCCGGATCGCGCCAACACCAATACCAAGCTGGACAGTCTGGAGACATTTCGCTCCGACGCCACCGGCCAGGCCCTGCGCACCAATCAGGGCGTGAAGATCGCGGACAACCAGAACACCCTCAAGGTTGGTGAGCGCGGACCGTCGTTACTCGAAGACTTCATCATGCGTGAAAAGATCACGCACTTTGACCATGAGCGAATCCCTGAGCGCATCGTCCATGCCCGTGGCACCGGCGCCCATGGCTTCTTTCAAGCCTATGAGAATCATGCTGCGCTGACCAAAGCCGGTTTCCTACAGGACCCGGGGAAGAAAACCCCGGTGTTCGTGCGTTTTTCCACGGTGCAGGGGCCACGCGGTTCTGGTGACACCGTGCGTGACGTGCGCGGTTTTGCCGTGAAGTTCTTCACCGACGAAGGCAACTTCGACTTGGTCGGCAACAACATGCCAGTGTTTTTCATCCAGGACGCGATCAAGTTTCCCGACTTCGTCCACGCGGTGAAACCTGAACCGCATAACGAAATTCCTACCGGTGGCTCGGCGCACGACACCTTCTGGGACTTCGTCTCCCTGGTGCCTGAGTCGGCGCACATGGTTATCTGGGCGATGTCCGACCGGGCGATCCCGAAAAGCCTACGCAGCATGCAAGGCTTCGGCGTGCACACCTTCCGCCTGATCAATGCCGAGGGCAAATCGCGCTTCGTCAAATTCCACTGGCGCCCGACCGCTGGCACTTGCTCGCTGGTGTGGGATGAAGCGCAAAAGCTCGCCGGTAAAGACACCGACTATCACCGTCGCGATCTCTGGGAAGCGATCGAGATGGGCGATTACCCGGAATGGGAGTTGGGCGTGCAGATCATCGAGGAGGAAAACGAGCATGACTTCGATTTCGACATCCTTGACCCGACCAAGCTGATCCCCGAAGAAATCGTGCCGATCACGCCGCTGGGCAAAATGACCCTCAACCGCAACCCGGACAATTTCTTTGCCGAGACCGAGCAGGTTGCGTTCTGCCCTGGCCACATCGTCCCGGGCATCGATTTTTCCAACGATCCGTTGCTGCAAGGTCGTCTGTTTTCCTACACCGATACGCAGATCAGCCGACTCGGTGGGCCGAACTTTCATGAGTTGCCAATCAATCGTCCGGTCGCGCCGTTCCATAACGGTCAGCGCGATGCTCAGCACCGCACGACGATCGACAAGGGGCGCGCTTCCTACGAACCGAACTCCATCGACGGTGGCTGGCCGAAAGAAACCCCGCCGGCCGCTCAAGACGGCGGTTTCGAGAGTTACCCGGAACGCATCGATGCCGCCAAGATCCGTCAGCGCAGCGAGTCGTTCAGCGATCACTTCTCGCAGGCCACGTTGTTCTTCAACAGCATGAGCACGCATGAGAAGGAACACATCATTGCCGCGTACAGCTTCGAGCTGGGCAAGGTCGAGCGCGAGTTCATCCGTGCGCGGGAGGTGAACGAGATTCTGGCCAATATCGATCTTGAATTGGCCAAGCGCGTAGCGGCAAACCTTGGTCTACCGGCACCCACAAAAGGCACGGTCGAAGCGCGCAAGACGTCTTTCGATCATTCGCCGGCGCTGAGCCAGGCCAATCTGTTGCCGGAAAACATCAAGACGCGAAAAGTGGCGATTCTTGCTGCCAACGGCGTCGATGGTGCGGCGATTGATGCGATGAAGAAGGCGCTGGCCGCTGAAGGTGCGCACGCCAAGTTACTCGGTCCGACCTCGGCGCCGGTAAAAACCGCCGATGGCAAAAGCCTGCCGGTGGATGCATCAATGGAAGGCATGCCTTCTGTGATTTTCGATGCGGTGTTCGTGCCGGGTGGCGCGGCGTCGATCAAGGCGTTGAGCGGCGACGGCGTGGCGTTGCATTACGTGCTGGAGGCGTACAAGCATCTGAAGGCGATTGCCTTGCACGGCGAAGCCAAGCAGTTGCTGGACGTGCTGAAGCTGGAAGCGGATGCCGGGTTACTGGAGGGTAAGGATGTCGGGGCGTTGACCAAACCGTTCTTTGCCGCGATCGGGCAGCATCGGGTTTGGGCTCGGGAGCCTAAGGCGAAAGCCGTTCCGGCCTAAAGATCTTCGCTGACTGTAAGAACGCTTTCGCGAGCAAGCTCGCTCCCACAGGGATCTCCTAAAAACACAATCTTGTGTTCGCTGGAAATCCCTTGTGGGAGCGGGCTTGCCCGCGATGCTTTTACGGTTTACGCGGACTCAAAACCATCTGCGCTGGCACCGTGCGCAGAATCTGCTTCTTGATCTCCAGATCAAAATCCGGATTCAATTTCTTAACGCGCTTGGTCAGCAAATTCGCCAACCACGGATAGTCATCGGTCCGTGGCGCCTGAATAGTTACCGCACACTCGTAATTCACCACATCGGCGGCGATCGCATCCAATTGACGGCGAAGTTTATGGCTATCGGTGATATTCAGCGAAACTGTGGTGCTCTCAGCGGTCGGATCAATCACCTTGGCTTTCGGCTTGGCTTCCGCCGCCAGCAACGCCGCTTCGGCTTTTTCAAGCTCAGCCTTACGCGCTTCGGTAATGGCGCCGTTGACCCCTCCGGTCAGCGCCGGAGCCTTGGGCATCAATACGCGGGCACGGCTGAGCGCGGTGGCTGCAGCGTTTACATCACCCTTTTGCAAGACGATCTGGCTGCGACGCAGATACGCTTCGGCCAATTGCCGTTGGTATTGCTCGAGGGATTGATCGTTGGGGGATGCGGCCTGCAAGGTTGCCAACTGGTCTTCGGCAGTGGCCAATTCGCTACTGGCCAGACTTTGCTCCAGCTGTGCGATGGCCGTAGCCCGCGCATCGGGGACTTTGGCCACCGGTGGCGTGCTTTGGCAGGCGCCCAGCAGCACTGTAAATGCAACAAGGAGCAGATAACGGGAGGCGAACGGCTTCATTCCTGCGACTCTCTAATTGCGCAAAAAGCGGCCAAGTCTACACCCCACGACGGGGCAGAACAAAACTCAGCAGAAACAGTGCGGCCGCCGTCACAACGATTGACGGCCCCGCCGGGGTGTCCTTGAACCACGACAACGCCAACCCACCACACACGGCGACCATGCCCAGCAGGCTCGCGCCCAACGCCATCTGCTCTGGCGAACGGGCGTGACGCTGTGCCGCAGCCGCCGGGATGATCAACAGCGAAGTGATCAACAACACACCGACGATTTTCATCGCCACCGCAATCACCACCGCGATCAACAACATCAGCGCCATGCGCAAACCAGCGACCGGCAGCCCTTCGACCCTGGCCAACTCTTCATGCACGGTGATCGCCAGCAGCGGTCGCCACAGCGTCACCAGCAACACCAGCACCGCCGCGCTGCCGCCGAGGATCCACGCCAGGTCAGTCGGGCTGATCGCCAGCAGGTCGCCGAACAGATAGGCCATCAGGTCGATCCGCACTTCATGCATAAAGCTTAGTACGACAAGGCCGAGAGAGAGCGTGCTCGGTGCGAGAATTCCCAACAGCGTGTCGGACGCCAGTGGTTGGCGCTGTTGCAACGTCACCAGTAGCACCGCGAGCAGCAGACAGCCGACGGTCACCGCGACGGTCGGGCTGACATCCAGCAGAAAGCCCAACGCCACGCCGAGCAGCGCGGCATGGGACAAGGTGTCGCCGAAATACGCCATGCGCCGCCACACCACAAACGAACCCAACGGCCCTGCGACCACCGCCAGCGCCAGACCTGCAAGCAGGGCATACAACAGAAAATCAGCCATGCTTGCAGTTGTCTCCATGAACGTGGGATTGGCCCGAAACCGGGCCTTTGACCACCGAACCGTGCAGGTCGTGGGCGTGGTCGTGGTGGTGGTGATAAATCGCCAGGCTCGGCGCGTTCTTGCCGAACAGCTCGACAAACGCCGGATCGCCGCTGACCTGCTCGGGGTGGCCGGAGCAGCAGACGTGACGGTTGAGGCAGACCACTTGGTCGGTGGTGCTCATCACCAAATGCAGATCGTGGGAAACCATCAGCACGCCGCAGCCGTGGCGGTCGCGCAGACGGGTGATAAGGCTGTACAGCTCGGCTTGGCCGGCGACGTCGACGCCTTGCACCGGCTCATCCAGTACCAGCAGTTCCGGTTCGCGCAGCAGGGCACGGGCCAGCAGCACGCGCTGCATTTCACCACCGGAAACGCTTTGTACCGGGCTGTCGATGACGTGTTCGGCGCCGACTTCTTTCAATGCCGCCAGCGCGCGCGAACGATCAACACCCGGCACCAGCCGCAGAAAACGCAGGACCGAGAGCGGCAAGGTCGGATCGACATGGAGCTTTTGCGGCATGTAGCCGACACGCAGTTTCGGCTTGCGCCAGACGCTGCCACTGTCCGGTTTCAGAAGCCCGAGCACGGCGCGCACCAACGTGGTCTTGCCGGCGCCGTTGGGGCCGATCAGGGTGACGATCTGCCTCGGCTCGACGCTAAGCTCGATGTTGTCCAGCACGGTCTGCCCGCCGAACGTGACGGCCACCTGCTCCAGACGGATCAGCGCGTTGCTCATCAAGCCCCCTGGCAACCGGCGCACAGGCCGACCACTTCGACGGTCTGCGCTTCGACGATGAAACCAACGTCTTTGGCGCTGTTGATGATCGCGTCGCTGATCACTTTTTGTTCAAGCTCGATGGCAGCGTGGCATTCGCGACAGATCAGGAACTGGCCCTGATGCGCGTGCTCCGGGTGCACACAGCCGACGAAGGCGTTGAGCGAGGAAATGCGATGCACCAGACCGTTTTCCAGCAGGAAATCCAGCGCCCGGTACACGGTTGGCGGCGCGGCGCGGCGGCCGTCCTGCTCGCTCAGCACCGCCAGAATATCATAGGCGCCCAGCGGTTTATGGCTTTGCCACACCAGTTCCAGCACCCGGCGGCGCAACGCAGTCAGGCGCAAGCCTTTCTGTGCACACAGAGTATCGGCCTCGGACAAAGCGCTGTGCACGCAATGAGAGTGGTCGTGGGGACGGCTGGCGATCGGTGTAATAGGCATGGGCGGCGACGAGTTTTGATAGAGACGTTATTATGTTACCCGTTCTCGCCTACTTGAGTGGTCATCGTGTCCCGACTTTTTTCTGTTTTTGTCGCATTCGTCACCGGTTTTCTTCTGATCGGATCAGCTCAGGCCGAGGTAAAAGTTCTGACCAGCATCAAGCCTTTGCAGCTGATTGCCGCTGCGGTACAGGACGGCGTAGCCATTCCGGAAGTGCTGCTGCCACCGGGTGCTTCGCCGCATAACTATGCGCTGCGCCCATCCGACGTACGGAAAGTGCAATCGGTGGATTTGCTCTACTGGATCGGCCCGAGCATGGAAGGTTTCCTGCCGCGTTTGCTGAACGGTCGTACGCTGCCGAGCGTGGCGGTGCAGGATCTGCCCGGCCTGAAACTGCGTCACTTCGCTGAAGACAGCCATTCCCACGCCGAAGAAGCTGACGATCATGACCACGATCACCGTCCGGGCACGCTGGATGCGCATTTGTGGTTATCGCCAGTGAACGCGCGGGTAATTGCCGACAAAATGGCTGCTGACTTGAGCGCAGCTGATCCGGCGAATGCCGAGCGCTATCAGAGCAACGCCAAGGCTTTCGATGAGCGTCTTGATGCGTTGGATCTGCGTTTGAAGAAGCGTCTGGCCAGTGTTGAAGGCAAACCGTACTTCGTCTTTCACGAAGCGTTCGATTACTTCGAAGAGGCCTATGGCTTGAAGCATACCGGCGTGTTCAGCGTGGCGGCCGAGGTGCAGCCAGGTGCCCAGCACGTCGCTGCGATGCGCAAGCGTTTGCAGGAAGTAGGCAAGACGTGCGTGTTCAGTGAGCCGCCATTGCGTCCGCGTCTGGCGGAGACATTGGTCGCCGGCCTGCCGGTGAAACTGGCGGAACTGGATGCGCTGGGTGGGTACACCCCGGCGACGGCTCAGGGGTATGAGCAGGTACTGGAGAAGCTGGGTAATGATTTGGCCGGGTGCCTGGAGTCGCTGTAATACCGCAAAACCTGTGGGAGCGAGCTTGCTCACGAAAGCGGTCTGTCGCATTCGCGAGCGAGCTCGCTCCCACAGTGTTGAGTTTTTAAAATTACCTCAGAAGGCGAACGGTAGCGCTGTGTTGACCTGCTGCCGCTGCGCCAACCGCTGCTCAAACTCCTGCGGATCGTGAATCAACACGTCCTGCCCGGCAAACTGTTCGGCGGCGATCAACCGCGATAACCAGAACCGCACACACGCCACGCGCAACATGGTCGGCCACAGCTCAGCCTCTGCCGCCGTAAACGGACGCAGCGCCGCGTAGGCGCCGAGGAAAGCACGCGCACGCGGGCCATCAATCAAGCCATCATCGTCCGAACACCAATCGTTCAGCGCAATCGCCACGTCATAGAGCATCGGCCCTGAACAGGCGTTGTAGAAGTCGATCAACCCGGTCAGGTGCGTGCCTTCGAACATCGCGTTGTCGCGAAACAGGTCGGCGTGGATGTTGGCCCGTGGCAGCGCGAGAATCTTGTCTTTGCGCGCAGTGATTTCATCCAGCGCCTTTTGCAGCAAAGCGCGTGGCGCATCGCTCAGGTGCGAAAGAAGCTCGGTGCCCTCCTCCAGCATCCAGTCCAGGCCACGATCGGTCTTGCGCTTGATCATGTGCTCGCCCTGGGTCGCCAGGTGCAGATGCGCCTGCAACTCGCCGACCTGCGCGCAATGCTGAGCGTTGGCGACCTTGATGTGCTTGCCGGCCAGACGCGGTTGCAGCAGAGCCGGTTTGCCCTTGAGTTCACGCAATGCCACGCCGTCGACGGTGCGCAGTGCGTAAGGCACCGGAAGATCGGCTTCGTGCAGCACGTCGAGCAGGTCGATGAAGAACGGCATTTCCTGCACCGGGCCGCGTTCGACCAGGGTCAGGACGAATTCGCCCTGCTCCAGGCTGATGAAGAAATTGGTGTTTTCGCTGCCGGCGGCGATCCCCTGGAAATCAAGCAGACGGCCAAGCCCGTAAGGGGCGAGAAAAGTTTCCAGCTCGGGCCGAGCCAGGGGGGTGAACACAGACATGGTTAAAAACTGCTCAGTTCGGGCGCCGCTTTTGCGCGGCGCCGATTAAAAGTCGGGAAACTTACTTCCAGGTAAAGATTTCCCACGACGGAATCAACATATCCGGCTGGTCGGAGCGGATGTAGTTCGCGTCCGTACCATCGGCGCGCACCAGGAAATACGGCTTGCCACCCTTGGGCGTGACCTTGATCGCATACACAAACCCACTCCGGCTGTATTCCTGAATGACCTTGTCGCCTTCCGTGTGCGTGTTAATGGTAACTTCCGGCTCCCCTGCCGGTGCATCATCCGCCGCCATCGCGGCCAATGGCGAAGCAGCAATCAAACCGACCAGCAGCAAGCGATTTAACGTACGCATGATAACCTTGTCCCTTTGTCGTCAACGGTCCCGCTATTCTAGCGCCGGGCCCGCCGAAAAGGTTGATTCTGCTCATGAGCCAAGCCCCCCTCGTCCTGGTGGACGGTTCGTCTTACCTGTACCGCGCTTTCCACGCCCTGCCTCCATTGACCACCTCCAAAGGCTTGCCGACCGGTGCGGTCAAGGGCGTGCTGAACATGCTCAAAAGTCTGCGCAAGCAGTACCCGGACAGCCCGTTCGCCGTGGTTTTCGACGCCAAGGGTGGGACCTTTCGCGATGAGATGTACGCTGAATACAAGGCCAACCGCCCGAGCATGCCCGACGACATGCGCGTGCAGATCGAGCCGCTGCACCAGAGCGTGATCGCCCTCGGCTTCCCGCTGCTGTGCGTGGAAGGCGTCGAGGCCGACGACGTGATCGGCACTTTGGCCCGCAGCAGCGCGGCGGCGGATCGCCCAGTGGTGATCTCCACGGGCGACAAGGACATGGCCCAACTGGTCGATGGCCACATTACCTTGGTCAATACCATGTCCGGTAGCTCGATGGACGTGGAGGGCGTGAAGGAGAAATTCGGCGTCGCTCCGGAGCAGATCATCGATTATCTGGCGCTGATGGGCGACTCTTCCGACAACATTCCGGGCGTTCCCGGCATCGGTCCGAAAACCGCGTCCGGCCTGCTGGTCGGCGTCAACGGCGGTCTGACTGAGCTGTACGCGAATCTCGACATCGTCCCGACCTTGCCGATTCGCGGCGCCAAAACTCTGCCGGCCAAGCTCGAAGAGCACAAGGAGATGGCCTTCCTCTCCTATCAACTGGCGACCATCAAGATCGACGTGCCACTGGACGTCGAACTCGACGATTTGCAGATGCGCGCCGAAGATCCAGCCAAACTCTACGAGCTCTACACCCTGTTGGAATTCAAGAGCTGGATCAACGATCTGGATCGCGACGCCAAACGTCTGGAGCTGAGCAGCGCTGCGGCGCCTGAGCCGGCGGGTGATCTGTTCAGTGCGCCAGAAGCCGAGGCTCCGGCCGCTCCGGCTGAGGCCGCTTATGAAACCATCCTCGATCAGGCGCGCTTTGACGTCTGGCTGGAAAAACTCCAGAACGCCAAGCTGTTCGCATTCGATACCGAAACCACCGGCATCGACGCGCAGCAAGCGCAACTGGTCGGTCTGTCGTTCGCGGTGCAGGCCAACGAAGCGGCGTACATTCCGCTGACCCACTCCTACATCGGCGTGCCGGAACAGCTGGATCGCGACACCGTACTGCGCGCGCTCAAGCCGATTCTGGAAGACCCGAACAAACTCAAGGTCGGCCAGCACGCCAAGTTCGACATGAACATTCTGGCCAACTGCGCCATCGGCGGCGATCAGAACGAAGGCATTACCGTGCGCGGCATCGCCTTCGACACGATGCTTGAGTCCTACGTGCTCAACTCAACCGCCACCCGCCACGACATGGACAGCCTCGCGCAGAAGTATCTGGACCACACCACCGTGAGTTTCCAGGAGATCGCCGGTAAGGGCGCCAAACAGCTGACATTCGATCAAATCGCGCTGGAGCAAGCCGGGCCGTATGCCGCCGAAGACGCCGATATCACCTTGCGTCTGCACCAGACCCTGTTCGAAAAACTCAGCGCTATTCCAAGCCTGGCCAGCGTGCTGACCGACATCGAGATTCCATTGGTGCCGGTGCTGGCGCGCATCGAGCGCCAGGGCGCATTCGTCGATGCCGAACTGCTCGGTATCCAGAGCATCGAATTGGGCAACAAGATGGTCGCGCTGGAGCGGGAAGCCTTCGAGATCGCCGGGGAAGAATTCAACCTTGGCTCGCCGAAGCAGCTTGGCGTGATTCTCTACGAGAAACTCGGTCTGCCGGTTTTGAAGAAAACCGCCAAGGGCCAGCCGTCTACTGCCGAAGAAGTGCTGGCGAAACTCGCCGAAGACGATCACCGCTTGCCGAAAGTGCTGATGGCGCATCGCTCCATGAGCAAGCTGAAAAGCACCTACACTGATCGCCTGCCGGAGCAGATCAACCCCCGCACCGGGCGTATCCACACCTCGTACCATCAGGCCGTGGCATCGACCGGGCGCTTGTCCTCCAGCGATCCGAACCTGCAAAACATCCCGGTGCGTACCGCTGAAGGCCGGCGCATCCGCCAGGCCTTCGTCGCGCCAAAAGGCTACAAACTGCTGGCGGCGGACTATTCGCAGATCGAACTGCGGATCATGGCGCACCTGTCCAAGGACGAAGGCTTGATGAACGCCTTCCGCAACAATCTGGACGTGCACACCGCCACTGCTGCTGAAGTGTTCAAGGTCGAGCTCAACGAAGTGTCCTCCGACCAGCGCCGTGGCGCCAAGGCGATCAACTTCGGTCTGATTTACGGCATGGGCGCGCAGAAACTCGGCAAGGACATTGGCGTCGACACCAAGACCGCCAAGGCTTACATCGACACCTACTTTGCGCGTTATCCGGGCGTTCGCGAGTACATGGATCGCACCCGCGCCCAGGCGGCGGATCAGGGTTATGTCGAGACGTTCTTCGGTCGTCGTCTGTATCTGCCGGAGATCAACTCCAACAAGCCGCAGGAGCGCGCCGCCGCCGAACGCACGGCGATCAACGCGCCGATGCAAGGCACGGCGGCAGACATCATCAAGAAAGCCATGGTGGCGGTGGATAACTGGCTGGCGGCTTCCGGGCTGGACGCCAGGGTCATCCTGCAAGTACACGATGAACTGGTGCTGGAAGTTCGCGAGGATCTGGTCGAGCAGGTCAGCGCCGAAATTCGTCAGCACATGAGCGAAGCGGCGAAGCTGGATGTGCCGCTGCTGGTAGAAGTCGGGGTTGGCAACAACTGGGATGAGGCTCACTAAGCCATTTGAAGCCGGTTCTGCTGCGCCATGACGTCGCGGCAGAACCTTCGAAGAGTGCTTAGTCCGAATAGCGCTTGAGGTTATTCCAAAGCTTTTTGAAAAAATTCTGAACTAATCTTGCAGCACACTACTCAGAGTTACTGAATGGCTGGTGAAGCCCTTCGATGCTCCTATGTTGTGTTAAGTGTTGGCAGATATCTGAACCCCGCCCTAGCGGTTCGGACCTTAAACCCCGGAATTCTCCCTCCCCACTGAATCCGGGGCTTTTTTTGCCCAAAATTTGTCTGTAGCGCGCTCATGCTGCGTTGAAAGCGCAGTCCAAAATGCTCATTTAGGTCCCCTAAACTCCGCTTTCAAACCGCGCTTTCGCCTTGCCTGAACACACTACAAACAAATTTCCATATCCCAACTACTCGGCGGTCGCTTCCGCGCCTTTGTCGGCAAGTTCCATCCAGCCTGCCAGTACAGTGTAGGCGTCTTCCAGCCCCATACGTTTTGGCGCCGAGAACAGCTGGATAGTGACCAGATCACCCCAACCTTTACGGATTTCCGCCTGCACCTTGAGCAGTGTGTTCTTGGCTGCGCCGTAGGTCAGCTTGTCCGCTTTGGTGAGCAGAATGTGCATCGGCATGCCGGCCGCAACAGCCCAGTCGAGCATCAGCAGGTCGAAGTCGGTCATTGGATGACGGATGTCCATCATCAGAATCAGCCCCTTCAAACTCTCGCGGCCACCCAGATAAGCCTCAAGGTGACGCTGCCAGTGCATCTTCAGCGGGATCGGTACTTTTGCATAACCGTAGCCCGGCAGGTCGACCAGACGACGATCTTCGTCTAGCTTGAAGAAGTTCAACAGCTGTGTGCGACCCGGAGTTTTCGAGGTACGCGCCAGGCTGGCGTGAGTCAGGGTGTTCAGCGCGCTGGATTTGCCGGCGTTGGAACGACCGGCGAAAGCCACTTCAAAGCCTTCGTCGTCGGGGCACTGATCGACTTTGGCGGCACTGAGCATGAACGTGGACTGTTGGCACAGGCCGAGGATGGGATTTTTGAGCTGCATGGGATTTCCGATGTGGGCGGCGCCGGGAATGGGCGCGGAACGCGGTGTCGCTTCCGTTTCAGTGACGCCAGTATATAATGCCGCAGATTTTGTGTGTGCTTTGTCCCAGCGAAGGATGAAGTTCACGGGAGCGACAGACCTTGATTGCGCATTAGAACGCAAAACGCTCTCAACCCTGAAAAGGTCGTTTAAATGGCTGCTGGCTGCCGGAGTCTTGATGCCGCTTTACAGCGCACAGGCTACACAGGATCCGGAAGCCGTGTACAACCGTGTTTGTAGTGCCTGTCATTCCGGCCAACTACCCATGGCGCCCGAAAGAGGCGATCAGGCAGCTTGGACGCCGAGGTTTTCTAAAGGTTTGGATACTCTTGTGAATATTGTGAATCTGGTTTTCATTTTTACTGCCTGACATTAACTACAACTACCCATGGCTCCAGAAAGAGTCGATCAGGAAGCTATCAAGCAGAGGATCGCGAAAGGTATGGAGACGCTGGTGCAACACGTGACCCAGGGTTTCAAGGCGATGCCGCCGCGTGGTTTGTGCATGGACTGCAGTACCGAGGATTACCAGGCCATCATCCTTTGGATGAGCGAGTAAACCCGGTCCATAACTCTTAACCCTTAGCCGTAGTTGGATTAGCTGATGAACAAATTGATCGTGAGTCTGCTGTTGACCGTGGGAATTTCAGGTTTCGCCCATGCTGCAGGTGATGCCGCAGCAGGCCAGGCGAAAGCCGCCGTATGCGGTGCCTGCCATGGCCCGGACGGGAACAGCATGGCGCCAAACTTTCCAAAACTGGCCGGTCAAGGTGAACGCTACCTGACCAAGCAGCTGCACGACATCAAGTCGGGCAAGCGCGTAGTCCTGGAAATGACCGGCCTGCTGACCAACCTGAGCGATCAGGATCTGGCCGACATGGCCGCCTACTTCGCCAGCCAGAAAGGCAGCGTCGGCGCCGCCGATCCGAAGCTCGTTGCTCGCGGTGAAGCCCTGTTCCGTGGCGGCAACCTGACCAAGGGCCTGCCAGCCTGCACCGGTTGCCACGCGCCAAATGGTGCCGGCAACGCCGCCGCCGGCTTCCCGCACCTGGGTGGCCAACACGCCTCGTACATCGCCAAACAGTTGACCGACTTTCGCAAGGAAGAAGGCGGCCGCACCAACGATGGCGACACGATGACCATGCAGACCATCGCCAAACGCCTGAGCGATGAAGACATCGCAGCGGTCTCGAGCTACATTCAGGGCCTGCATTAAGGGCGCTGACTGCGACGGACATCTCGCGCAACGTTAACGCTCGATTAATCCGTCGCAGCAAGTATAAAAAGGGTGGCTTTGGCCGCCCTTTTTTGTGGCCGCTGCCGTTACACTACAGAACTCATGCCCGCCAGGACCTGTCTGAATACAGGTCGCGCGAGGCGACCCAATTTGTCCAGGAGTAAAGCATGCGTAATCTGATCATCAGCGCCGCCCTCGTCGCTGCCAGCTTGTTCGGCGTGACTGCCCAGGCCGCTGAAGCCCCTGCCGCCCCTTATGTAGAGCTGAGCAATCCGGTACCGATTGCCGTGCCTGGCAAGATCGAAGTGGTCGAACTGTTCTGGTACGGCTGCCCGCACTGCTACTCCTTTGAGCCAGTGATCAATCCGTGGGTTGAAAAACTGCCATCCGACGTCAACTTCGTGCGTATTCCAGCGATGTTCGGCGGCCCATGGGACGCTCACGGTCAGATGTTCCTGACCCTGGAAGCAATGGGTGTCGAGCACAAGGTTCACAGCGCCGTGTTTGAAGCGATCCAGAAACAACACAAGAAGCTGACCGACAAGAACGACATGGCTGACTTCCTCGCCACTCAAGGCGTGGACAAGGACAAGTTCCTCGCCACTTTCGACTCTTTCGCCATCAAGGGTCAGGTCGTAAAGGCTCGCGAATTGGCCAAGAAGTATGAAATCACTGGCGTTCCAACCATGATCGTCAACGGCAAATACCGCTTCGACATCGGCTCCGCCGGTGGTGCCGAGCAAGCGCTGAAACTGGCTGACCAACTGGTTGCCAAAGAGCGAGCCACCCACAAGGCTGCTGCCAACTAAGCGCGGCAACCGCCATGCGCCGCTGGAAGACCCAACGCGTCGTTGGCCTGCATGATCCGCAGGTCAACGAGCATCACCTGGCGTCCACGGGCCTGCCAGCGGATCAGCGTCTGCGCTTGCTTAGTTTCAATATTCAGGTCGGTATCAGCACCGAGCGTTATCGGCATTACCTGACCCGCAGTTGGCAGCATCTGCTGCCGCACACCGGGCGCTCAGGCAATTTGCAGAAGATCGGCGATCTGCTCGGCGACTTCGACCTGGTCGCGTTGCAGGAAGCCGATGGTGGTAGCCTGCGCTCCGGCTACGTCAATCAAGTCGAACACCTGGCCCATCTCGGCGCCTTCCCCTATTGGTATCAACAACTCAATCGCAACCTCGGTCGACTGGCCCAGCACAGCAATGGCGTGCTCAGTCGTCTCAAGCCGTGGGCGATCGAAGATCACCCGCTGCCCGGCCCGAAAGGTCGCGGCGCGATCCTGCTGCGCTTCGGCGAAGGCCCGGAAGCGCTGGTGGTGGTGATGATGCATTTGGCCCTTGGCGCGCGAACGCGCAGCCTGCAACTGGCCTACATTCGTGATCTGATCGGTGGCTATAAACATCAAATATTGATGGGCGACATGAACACCCATGCCAGCGATCTGCTACAACATTCACCGTTACGCGATCTCGGCCTGCTGGCCCCGCAGGTGGAAGCGACATTCCCCAGTTGGCGTCCTCAGCGTTGCCTTGATCATATTTTGCTCAGTCCGACCCTGACCCTGGAAAAGGTCGAAGTGCTGGCACAACCGATTTCCGATCACCTGCCGGTCGCGGTAGAGATTCGTCTGCCGGGTTCGCTCACGGCCGATGCATTGCCCGCGTTGAGCCCTGCCCCTCGCGGAACCCCTGAATGAGCGACGAAGCCCAGCGCTGGAAAGAGAAATACCTCAAAAGCATCGAACAACAAGACAAACTCGAACGCCGCTGGGCCGCAAGGCTCGACCTGCTGCGCCGAGGCTTGGTGCGCAGCACGCTGGCCGCTGAGGGTACCGACCGCGTCGTTGATCAATGCATGAAAGAAATGCGCGACGTGGTGCGCACCGATGACATGGACGCCGGCCTCGCCGCCCTGTTGCCACGCCTGGAAAAAGCCGTGCTCGATTCCGAGCAGCGCCGCGAAACCCGGATCGATCAGGTCAGCACTGCACTGACCGCGCTGGTGACTCAGTTGCAGGCGTTGCCGCTGCCACGGGAAGTCGCCCAGCCGCTGAAGAAATTCGCCAAACAACTGGATAGCCGGGTCGGTCAGGCCCGGGAAATGCCGCTGCTGCTGGATGAACTCAGCGGCCTGCAGGGCAAGGCGCTGAGTCAGCTGGAGACACCTACCGAACCAGGCCGCCCGGGATTGCTGCAAAGGCTTTTCGGCAGCCGTGACAGCGAGGAGGCGCCAGAGCCACCGGCGCAAGCTCACGTCGCGCCGACGCTACAACCGGCCGCTGCACCTGCACGCGAATCCGCCCACGAGCCTGTACAAACGGCTCCTGCCGCAGTCACTGAACCGGCGACGGTCGCTCAGGTTATCCAAGAGGCCACACCAGCCGCGGCACCGGAAATACCAGCAGCTGCGCCTCAGCGGGAACCTCACGTCACGACTTTCGTGCCGCCAACGATCACCAGCGAAGTGAGCAAAGCGCCGGTTGAAGCAGAAGCAATCGAACCCGCGTCTGAAGCCGTCACTGCTCCTGCGCCAGTTTCATCGGCCGCCTTCAACCCCGACGAACTGATCCACCCTGGCGATCCAAACCCGCTGATCCTCGACAGCCTGCCCCTGCCCGAACCCATCGCGCAGGCACTGGCGGCTATCGACCCGGAGCAATCCGAGCACGACATCCTCTTCGCCCTGCCGGATTCCCCGGAGCCGTCCTACAGCTCCGTGGCCAAACACATTGAAGATACGTTGATCGGCCTGCTCGACGACCTGACCCTGCCCGAACGACACCGCCCACAAGCCGAAGCCATGCGCGAACGGCTCAAGCACGGTTTGAACTGGTACGAATTGATCCCGATCCTCGACGATCTGGCGACGTTGATGCTGGCGATTACCGACAGCGGTCAGCACGAATTCGAAGCGTATCTGCAGCAACTCAACGAACGCCTCGAAGCGTTCCAGAGCAACTTGCAAGCCGCCAGCGAAGGCCATGCCGACAACAGTTCGGCGGCGCGGGCCATGGACACGCAGATCCGTGAACAAGTCGACGGCTTGCAGACCAGTGTCCAGGAAGCAGCGGATCTGGATGACCTCAAGCAAGTGCTGGAAAACCATCTCGAAGGCTTGCTCGGCACCATGGATCAACACCAGAAGCAGCGCGATGCCCGGGAGCAGGAAGTCGCGGCGCGCCTAAAAGGTCTGTCCGAGCGTGTGGCGCACATGGAGCAAGAGGCACAGGGCTTCCGCGAACACCTTGAAGAGCAACGCCAGAAAGCCCTTATTGATCCGCTCACCAGCCTGCCCAACCGCGCGGCCTGGAGCGAACGTCTCGAGCACGAGATCAAGCAATGGCAGCAACACGGCAATACGCTGAGCCTGGCGATGCTCGACCTTGATCATTTCAAGCGAATCAACGACAACTACGGCCACTTGGCCGGTGACAAAGTCCTGAAGATCATCGCCACCGTGCTGCGCAAACGCCTGCGCGGCTCCGATTTCATCGCGCGTTTCGGCGGCGAAGAGTTCGTTCTGCTGATGCCGGCCACCCCCCCAGCGGTCGGTGCAAAACTGCTGGAAACCCTGCGCGCGGCGATCGAAGCGTGCCCGTTCCACTTCAAGGGTGAGCGGGTGACGATCACGATTTCCATGGGCCTGGCATCGTTCAAAACTGGAGAACACAGCGATCTGGTGCTTAAAAGAGCCGATCAGGCGTTGTACCGGGCTAAAAATGCCGGACGCAATCGAGTTGAGCTGGGCTGAGAAATTGTCCCATTTTGTTTAAATGCGCCTCCTGACCATCTCGACGCAAGGCAGTACGTTACACTGTTGCATTACTGTCTTGCGTATATTGCCTCTGCCATGAAATTTTTTGCCCTCCTCGCGTCGCTACTTGTTCTGGCCGGCTGTGCCAGCGGCCCGCGTTTTGACACCAGCCATCCTTCGGCCAACTACGATAGCCGCATCCAGTTCGTAGTCGTGCATTACACCTCTGCTTCGCTCGAGCGTTCGCTGCAGTTGCTCACCCACGGTGAAGTCAGCAGCCACTACCTGATCGGTGACGACAAGGGCGCCACGGTCTATAAGCTGATGGACGAAAACCAGCGCGCCTGGCACGCCGGTGAAAGCCAATGGCAGGGCCGTACCTGGCTCAACTCCAGCTCGATCGGCATCGAAATCGTCAACCCGGGTTTCAAAGACACCCCGACCGGGCGCCTGTGGTATCCCTACAGCGAAGCGCAAATTCAAGCGCTGATCGTCCTGCTCAAAGACATCAGCAAACGCAATGGCATCAGCCCGCAGCACATCATCGGCCACAGCGACATCGCGCCACTGCGCAAGCTCGATCCAGGGCCGCTGTTCCCGTGGAAGCGTCTCGCTGCCGAAGGTCTGGGTGTGTGGCCGAGCGAGCAAGCCGTGGCGCGACAGCAAGCGTTGTTCAACAGCGGAGAACTACCGAGCATCAGCTGGTTCCAGGCGCAATTGGCGCATCTTGGCTATGAGACGCCGCAGACTGGCGAGCTGGACGTCGCGACGCGCCACGTCCTCGCCGCGTTCCAGATGCACTTCCGACCTTCGCGGTTTGACGGTACGCCGGACGCGCAAACGGCGGCGTTGCTGCTGGTTCTGAATCAGACAAAATAATGACGCCCGCCCGACGGTCAGGGCGAACTTGCAATCAGCAGCTATAACTCATTGGTAATTCTTCGGATATTCCATGATGGTTGCTACCCGAGCGACGCTGCGTAGCTGGTTTTATCGCCCATGGTTTTTGGCGATGATCGCGGCTGTGCTCAGTGCAGGCCTGTCGTTCGCCGGCGGAATGTTCGTGGCAATGCGCCAAGTCGAGCAAAGCGAAAGTCAGGTGATGAACGCGCAGGGCGAGCGCTTTCTCGCCCGTCTCGAACAATTGTTCGGTCAATTACGCGAAAGCCTCGACGACCTTGAAGCCCAGCCGTTGCGCAGTTGCGACGACGAAATGATCGCCACGCTACGGCAAGTCACCTTCAACTATCGCTTCGTCTATGAAGCGGCTTACATGGACGCCTCGCGGATCTGCTCCAACCGTCCGCGCGAGGAAGGTCTTTCGGTTTTCCGCGCGCCGGACATCATAGGCCCGACCTACAGCTACTGGCTGAACACCACTACCGAACCCGATGAAAACCGCGCAGCGTTGATGCTGGGTCGCGGCAATTTTCGTGTGGCTACCTCACGCGGGCATCTGACCGACATGGTCGACCTGTCGCCCGGCAGCAGCCTGCTGGTGGTGCTGGATCATGGCACTCGGGCGATTCCGGTGCTGGGCACGTCACAGATCTGGCCGCCAACAGAACCCTGGCCGCCAAAAAGCAGCGACGCCTTGCAAGTGACTCAGAGTCGCTTGATCTACCGTATGCCCACCGACAACCCGGAGTATCAGTTGGTGTTGATCACGCCGCGCACCGGCATGCAGATCCCAGCCATCTGGTGGTGGATTATTCCGGCCTGCCTGGTGCTTGGCGCTGTCGTGGGGTCCTGCATGTTTTTGCTGGTGCGCCAGCGCCAATCACTGGACGCCGAATTGCACGGCGCCATCCGCCGCGGCGAGCTGCAAGTGCTCTATCAACCGATCTTCGACCTCGACAGCCGCAATTGCGTCGGTGCCGAGGCCTTGCTGCGTTGGCGCCGTCCGGACGGCACATTGACCAGTCCTGACCTGTTTATCCCGCTGGCGGAGAATACCGGGCAGATCCGCCAGATGACCGACTTTGTCCTTCAGCGCTTACTGGAGCAATTGGGACCGGTGTTGCGCGCCAATCCTCAGCTGTATATCTCGGTCAACCTCGCCGCTTGCGACGTGATGGTGCCGCGCATTGGCCAGGTCATGGCGCGGCTGCTGACCTTGCACAGAGTGGCAGCCAAGCAGATTGCCTTCGAAGTGACTGAACGCGGCTTGATTGATGTGGTGGTCGCCCGGGAAAACCTGCAAGCGCTGCGCGATGTGGGCCATCAAGTGCTGATCGACGATTTCGGCACCGGCTATTGCAGCCTCGCCTACCTGCAAACCCTGCCGGTGGATTGCCTGAAAATCGACAAGGCGTTTATCGACGCGCTCGGCCATGACGCCGCCAGCAGCGGCGTCGCTCCGCACATCATTCACATGGCGCAGGCCCTGGATCTTAAGGTAATTGCCGAAGGGATCGAGCTGGAATCACAAGCCGAACTGCTCAGCAGCGAAGGCGTGAAATTCGGTCAGGGCTGGCTGTTCGCCCATGCCCTGAGCGCGGTGCAGTTCATCGAGTTGATCACTCGTGGACGGCGGCTTGCGGGGCGCCGGATAGATGACGAAGCCTAAACCGCCAAAGCCATATAAAACTGCGTGCCCTGCCCCGGCCGCGAATAAACGCCCATCCGTCCACCGTGCAACTGGACGATCTCCTTGCACAGCGCCAAGCCGAGCCCGGCCCCACCCTTCTTGCGCCCGACCTGAACGAACGGTTCGAAAATCCGCCCTTGCTGGCCGTAGGCAATGCCTTCGCCGTTATCTTCGACGCTGATGATCACCCGCTCGCCATGGCGACGTGCCTGCAAACGGATCTGGCCGGCATGGGCGGTATGGCGCAATGCGTTATCGATCAGGTTGTCGAGCACCCGATCAAGTTGCGCCTGATCGGCCTGCAAGCGCGGCAACGGCCCCTGCACTTCCACAGTCAAATCGACACCTTTTTCCGCCGCCAAACCGGCAAAGCGTAATTGCGCCTGCTCCAACAAATCTTCGATGGAACACGGCGCCAGCGTGAGCTTCTGCAAGCCGTTCTGGTAACGCGAGAAGTTGAGCAAGTCATTGATCAACTGCATCAGGCGCTGCATTTCTTCGTTGACGGTGTCGAGCAAGTCGGCCTCGCGGGACTCCGGCGCAAACTTCGCCCGCTCACGGAACAGCCCGAACGCCATGTGCATGCCGGTGACCGGCGTACGCAGTTCATGGGAGGCGCGCAGGACAAATTCGCTGCGCACCCGTTCGAAGGCGCGTTGCTCGGTGACGTCGTGCAACACCATCACCGCGCCAAGAATGTGGCCTTGCGTATGGCTGACCGGGGTCAGGCTGTAAGTCAGCAGGCGTGATTCGCCGTCGACCTCAATGCTCAAGTCTTCCGGCGCGCGCTCCAGAGTGCCACCGCGCAACACCAGTTGCAGTTGCTCATCCAGTTCCGGCCGCTCGAGTGCTGAGCCCAAGCCTTGGCCGAGACGGTCGTCGTCCCAGCCCAATTGGCGCTGGGCGACCGGGTTAAGGTGCTCGAGATGGCCTTGGCGATCGATCATCAACAAGCCGTCGTCGATGCTGTCGAGCACCGCTTGCAAGCGTTGCTGGCCGGCCAGCAGCTCATCTACGTTGGTGGCCTGATGCTCGCGCAGCGCTTCGGCCATCAGCCCGAAACGGCGCGACAGCAAATTCACTTCCATGGCCGAGGACGTCGGCAGAATCACTTCGAAATTACCCTGGCCGATGTTATCGGCCGCTTTGGCCAGCGCCTCGATGGGCGCACCAAAGCGTCGGGAAATCCCGTGGGCGGTAATGAACCCGATGATCAACACCGCCACTCCGACTAACCCGAGCAGACTCGCGATCAGCAGCGCCCGGTCGCGGGCCGCGTGTTGTACTGAATTAATGTTGTCCAGCGCGTGCTTGTGCTCGGCGATCAAGCCATTGCGCAAGGTGTTGAAGCGCTCACGAAGATCACCGTTGCCACTAAGGGCCGCGCCCGGATCACGAGACTGTTCGAAGACCTGAAGAAACTTCAGGTAATCGGACTTGGCCTGAGAGAACCCGTAATGACGACCATCGCCTTCCTCTTCCTGGGCAATGCCTTCGTCAAGCAACTGGAAGTAATGTTGCTTGGACGCTTCGAACGCCGCCGGGTCAGGTTTCTCGGCGAGCATCATGATCAGTTGATCGCCGAGGGTCTGGCGCAGCTTGAGCCCCAGGTCGAGGGTGACAAAGTTGTTGCGGATCATTGTTTCCTGAGTGCCGGCCATCTGCATCACGCTGACCAGCCCGAGCAACAGCCCAAGCAAAGCCACGGTGATCAGCGCGGAAATGCTCAGGAACAACCGGGTCCGCAACTTCATCGCCAGTTTCATCGTCGGGCACTCACAGGTTGTACTGCTTGCGCTTGCGATACAGCGTCGAGGCGTCGATGCCCAAGGTTTTCGCCGCTTGATCCAGAGTACCGGCGGTCGCGAGTACCGCGCCGATGTGGGCTTTCTCCAACTCATCCAGACTCAGCGCCGCACCGACTCGCGGCGCGTTGTTGGCCGGTTGCTCGGCCATGCCGAGGTGAGTGATTTCCACGCGTTCCTGCGGACAGATAATGCTCGCCCGCTCGACCACGTTGCGCAGTTCACGAATGTTGCCCGGCCAACGATAGCCGAGCAACGCTTCACGGGCCTCGTCACTGAAACCGCGCGCTGGACGTGCGTACTCTTTGACGAAGCGTGCGAGAAAGCGGTCAGCCAGCGTCAGGATGTCCTCGGCACGCTCGCGCAACGGCGGCAGGTGCAAGGTGATGACGTTCAGGCGATACAGCAAGTCTTCGCGGAATCGACCATCACGCACCATGTCTTCAAGGTTGAGGTTGGTCGCCGCCAGAATCCGCACATCGGCGCGGCGGGTCACAGGGTCGCCTACCCGCTCGTATTCCTTGTCCTGAATGAAACGCAGCAATTTGGGTTGCAACGTCAGGGGAAAATCGCCGATCTCGTCGAGAAACAGCGTGCCGCCATCCGCTTGATTGACCCGACCCAGAGTACTTTCGCTGGCACCGGTAAACGCCCCGCGACTGTGACCGAACAACTCGCTTTCCATCAGCTCGGCGGTCAGCGACGGGCAGTTGATGGTCACGCAGGATTTCTTCTCGCGCTTGCTCCAACCGTGAATCGCTCGGGCCAGTTCACCTTTACCGGTGCCGGACTCGCCAAGAATAAGAATGTTGGCATCGGTGCCCGCCACTTGCCGCGCGGTTTCCAGCACGACTTTCATCGCCGGGCTGTGGGAATCGAGACCGTCCTTCGGCTTGCGGATCTCGCCTTCAAGCGCTTCAAGTCGGGCCGAGAGTTGGCGCACTTCCAGTTGCTTGGCCGTTGCCAAGCGCAATTGATCAGGGCTGCAAGGTTTGACCAGGTAGTCGGCGGCGCCGGCCTGGATCGCATCCACGGCCGTGTCGACAGCCGAGTGAGCGGTGACGATCACCACCCGCATCCACGGTGCCTGAATACGCATTTGCGCCAATACGTCGAGGCCATTGTCTTCGCCCAGGCGCAAATCAAGGAAGCACAGGTCGAAGACCTGACGTTGCAACAGTGCGTCGGCCTGAGCCGCGCTGTTGGCGGTGGCCACCGTATAACCTTCGTCTTCGAGGCAATAACGGAAGGTTCGCAGGATGGCGGATTCATCATCCACCAGCAGAATGCGGCCTTGTTGCTCAGTGGCAGATTCCATTTTTCCTACGCTCCATAGTGATTGGTCTTGAGTTAGTCCCGGAAAAATCGGGCAAGTTGCATGGTTGATTCTGAACGATGCCAGCCATAGGAGGGTAGCTCTCTCATGCCTTTACGGCTAATCCACTGATTTTGTTGATTTTTTAAACAATCACCGCTTTGCAGGCAGTCACCTGCATCCTTTTCTGACATCTGCGCCCTGCTCTCAATTCCATAAGAATGAATTCTCCTACGAAAAAATCGTGCATTGCGCACGACCACAGATGAGCCATCGTGCAGGATGCGTCTCAGGAAATTATCCAGCCAATAATAAGCCATTGATTTTATTGACTATTTTTTAGTTAAAAACCTGGCATGCAGGCTGCAATACGTTATTCATCCCGGGCAGATCAGAACTGCCCCAACCGAATAAGAGTGAGGAACCCAGGATGACTCGCCAACGTGCCGCCCAAATGCGTATCTCGCCTCTGCATATCCAGCAAGGTCTGTTTGGCGTACTTGCGCTGTTGATCACCCTGATCGCGTGTCAGCAATACCTGAGCTGGGAAAACAGCCAGAAACCTGAGCCGCTGATCTCGATCCAGCACAGTACGCAGAAGCACTTCAGTGCTGTCAGCAGCACTGCGGCCGAGAACGCGTCAATGCGCATGATGGACGTCGACCAGTCGCAGCCACTGGATCAGCTAACACGTGAAGAGCGTTGGGTTTTCTAACTGATTTAAACGGATTCGGGCGCGTTGCGCCGGAACATGCAACATCCCTAAATAGAGAAGTAAGGAGAATCACCATGTTGAGCTGGGCAATTACATTCTTGATCATTGCCATCATCGCTGCAGTATTGGGCTTCGGTGGTATCGCGGGCACCGCCACGGGTATCGCCAAGATTCTCTTTGTCGTGTTCCTGGTGATGTTTGTTGTGTCGTTCTTCATGGGCCGTCGCGGCCGAGGTTGACGATGAGCGCTTTAAAGACACTGGCAGCCGCCCTGCTTCTGGGCGGTAGTGCCATGGCGATGGCGGCCAACGACGGCCAGGCGCGGGCCAACGAACTGTTGAGTTCCGACCCGCAATACAGGGAAACCTGGGAAGGCGTGGTGAAGAAGGAAGAGCGCTTGCCGGAATGGGTGATGAACCTTTCCGGCACGCCTGACCAACAGATGAATGCCGTGACTGAAGATGGCGACCAGTATCTGGTCGGGCCGCTTTGTGAATCAGCAGACAAATGCTTGAATCACCGCTTGATCGTCGCCTTCAGCTTCGACAAGAAAGATGCCTATGCCATGCTCGTCGATGTGCCTGAAGGTCTGCCGACTGACAAGTCGCCAACGCGACATGCCACGTATCGCTTCCTCGGCAAACCCGACCAGGGCATGCAGGATCTTCTGATGGAAACACTGAAGAAAGATCCGAACTGGTATTGATGCGACTTCGTACATGAGGGCAGCCCCCCGCTGCCCTCTATTGCGTCCACCCGATGAAGGTCGGCGCATGATCAAGGGGCCGGGACGTTTTGACTGTTACAGGGTCGGAGTGACCTACGGGTACAGGGAGTGCCTGCGCAAGGGCCGGGTCAGGGTAAAAAGCTGCCGCAAGTTCGCCAATCCAAAGGGGTTCGACGAGCTTGCGCTGAGCTTTCAATAACGCAAAACGTTGATCCAGAGCGTCCAGCCTCTTCTTTTTATCGTCCACACTGCGCGCGAAAACATTACGCGGTGTTTCCGGGCGACCGTATATCGCGAAAGAGACATTTGAAACAGTGAGACTTCCAGCCTTCCAAAGCAGGCTATTTGTTCAAATTTCCGTCAAAATTTCCCGCTCAAAAAATAATCAATCTACGCTGTGATGGCCGGTTCACGGCACTTATGCCGGCTGAAATGTCACAATCGAACCGGTTGGGACGCCAGTTTCATTTGAAAAAGCTCATGCCGATTCGGCATAGGGTAGGCGTTTACGGCATTAGACGGCGCAACCTTGCATCGGAATAGTTGCGCCTTTTTTCGCCTGCCGAAGAGCCGTTAATACGCGCTTCGGGGCACCTTATACGGAGGCAGATGCACAGACTTTTTCGCTAAAAGCGTTCCAGTTGCCGCATGTGCCTGAGTCAAACGCAAGTAAGGGTAAAGATAATGAAGAAGGCAAAAATTAGCCTCGCCTGGCAGATCCTCATCGGTCTGGTACTGGGGATTGCAATCGGTGCGTTGCTCAACCATTTCAGTGCCGAGAAGGCCTGGTGGATCAGCAACGTCCTGCAACCGGCAGGCGATATCTTTATCCGTCTGATCAAGATGATCGTGATCCCGATCGTCATCTCGTCCCTGATCGTTGGCATCGCCGGCGTGGGCGACGCCAAGAAGCTTGGGCGTATCGGCCTGAAGACGATCATCTATTTCGAAATCGTCACCACCATCGCCATCGTCGTCGGTCTGGTGCTGGCCAACCTGTTCCACCCGGGTACCGGCATCGACATGAGCACCCTGGGTACGGTGGACATCTCCAAGTACCAGGCGACTGCCGCCGAAGTACAGCATGAACACGCGTTCATCGAGACCATCCTCAACCTGATCCCGTCGAACATCTTCGCAGCCATGGCGCGCGGCGAAATGCTGCCGATCATCTTCTTCTCCGTGCTGTTCGGTCTCGGTCTGTCGAGCCTGCAGTCGGACCTGCGCGAGCCGCTGGTGAAGATGTTCCAGGGCGTCTCGGAAAGCATGTTCAAAGTCACCCACATGATCATGAACTACGCCCCGATCGGCGTGTTCGCACTGATCGCGGTGACCGTGGCCAACTTCGGCTTCGCATCCCTGGTGCCACTGGCCAAACTGGTGATCCTGGTTTACGTCGCCATCGCCTTCTTCGCCTTTGTGGTGCTGGGCCTGATCGCCAAGTTGTTCGGCTTCTCGGTGTTGAAGCTGATGCGCATCTTCAAGGATGAGCTGGTCCTGGCCTACTCCACCGCCTCCTCGGAAACCGTGCTGCCGCGCGTGATCGAGAAGATGGAAGCCTACGGCGCACCGAAAGCCATCTGCAGCTTCGTGGTGCCGACCGGTTACTCATTCAACCTCGACGGTTCGACCCTGTACCAGTCCATCGCCGCCATCTTCATCGCCCAGTTGTACGGCATCGACCTGTCGATCAGCCAGCAACTGTTGCTGGTGCTGACCCTGATGGTCACCTCCAAAGGCATCGCCGGCGTACCGGGCGTGTCCTTCGTGGTGCTGCTGGCTACTCTGGGCAGCGTTGGTATTCCGTTGGAAGGCCTGGCGTTCATCGCCGGTGTCGACCGCATCATGGACATGGCCCGTACCGCGCTGAACGTGATCGGTAATGCTCTGGCCGTGCTGGTTATCTCGCGCTGGGAAGGCATGTACGACGACGCCAAGGGCGAGCGCTACTGGAACTCCCTGCCGCACTGGCGCAGCAAGGAAAAACTGCCAGCGGGTGAAATCTCGAAGAACTGACACAAAACCCTGTGGGAGCTGGCTTGCCAGCGATGAGGCCAGCAAATTCAACATCTTTGTTGACTGACACACCGCCATCGCGGGCAAGCCCGCTCCCACAGGGATCGCCGCCAGCCGTTATAAACAAACCCCGGAGAAATCCGGGGTTTGTCGTTTCTGGCGACCCCGTTATCATTCGCCGCATCTTCCGGGGGATTTGACTGATGCTTAATGGCCTGTGGCTTGGCTTCTTCATCGTGGCAGCCGTGTCGGCACTGGTGCAGTGGCTGGTCGGCGGTAACGCCGGGATCTTTGCGGCGATGGTGGAAAGCATTTTCGCCATGGCCAAGCTCTCGGTCGAAGTCATGGTGCTGCTGTTCGGCACCCTCACCCTGTGGCTGGGTTTCCTGCGCATTGCCGAAAAGGCCGGGATCGTCGACTGGCTGGCCAAGGTGTTGGGCCCGCTGTTTCTGCGGTTGATGCCTGAAGTTCCGCCCGGCCACCCGGCCCTTGGCCTGATCACCCTGAACTTCGCCGCCAACGGCCTCGGTCTGGACAACGCCGCCACGCCGATCGGCCTCAAAGCCATGAAGGCGTTGCAGGAGCTCAACCCCAGCGCCACCGTCGCCAGCAACGCGCAAATCCTGTTTCTGGTGCTCAACGCCTCCTCCCTGACCCTGCTGCCGGTGACGATCTTCATGTACCGCGCCCAGCAAGGCGCGCCGGATCCGACCCTGGTGTTCCTGCCGATTCTGCTGGCGACCAGTTGCTCGACCATCGTCGGCTTCCTGTCGGTGGCATTTATGCAGCGCTTGCGGGTCTGGGATCCGGTGGTGCTGGCGTATCTGATTCCCGGCGCGCTGATCCTCGGCGCATTCATGGCGCTGCTGGGGACGATGTCGGCCACGGCGCTGGCGGGGCTTTCGTCGATCCTCGGCAATCTCACGTTGTTCGGGCTGATCATGCTGTTTCTGGTGATCGGTGCTTTACGCAAAGTGAAGGTTTACGAAGCGTTCGTTGAAGGCGCGAAGGAAGGCTTCGACGTCGCCAAGAACCTGCTGCCGTATCTGGTCGCGATGCTTTGCGCCGTCGGCGTATTACGTGCATCCGGGGCGCTGGATTTTGGTCTCGACGGGATTCGTCATCTGGTCGAATGGGCCGGTTGGGATACGCGGTTTGTCGATGCGCTGCCGACCGCGATGGTCAAACCGTTCTCCGGCAGTGCTGCGCGGGCGATGCTGATCGAGACAATGCAGACCTCAGGCGTGGACAGCTTCCCGGCGCTGGTGGCAGCCACGGTACAAGGCAGTACCGAGACGACGTTCTATGTGCTGGCGGTGTATTTCGGCGCGGTGGGGATTCAGCGCGCAAGGCATGCGGTGGGGTGTGCGTTGTTGGCGGAGTTGGCCGGTGTGATCGGCGCCATCTCCGTTTGCTACTGGTTCTTCGGTTGAATACGGATCAACTGTGGGAGCCAGCCTGCTGGCTCCCACAGGGATTGTGGTGATTCAAGGCCTTGGGGCGGGCGCCAGTTTCTGGCCTTGTTCGACGGCCCACGCCACGACCTTGGCAGTCAATCTGTCACTCGCCTGGCCAAACCCAGCCACCACCGCCGGCACCTTCACGTCATTGAGCGGCTGACGCTCTTCAAACCGGCGACTGGCCAGAATGCGCTGGTCATAACCGCGCACCAGCAACGCATCGAGGCGCACGACGACGCTGGCCTGGGTGCCCTGATATTCAGTCTGAAACGCCTGCAAATTCCCGCCCAGCTCTAAATCCGCCTGAAAGTTGCTGTCATCGGTGCTCAGCAACGTCACCCGGCCATCGCGCTGAAAACCGTCGAGCAGCCGATTGCGCAGCAACACCGGCGCCGGATCGCTCCAGCGCGAAGCCTTGTAGCTGCTGAACACGTCACCCTGCGGAATCACCGCGATGGTCGGCCGATTCAGCGCTTCGCTGGCCTGCAATTTGTTCAAGCGCAGCGACCATTGCTGCGTCGCCGACGAACCGCCCGAGGCGGGCGCCTGAGCTGCCGGCAAGCGGTAAACCTCCAGCGGCTCAGCTTCGGGGAAGATCGTGCAACCACTGATCAGCGTGCTGATGAATGTAAAGCCGGTGGCGAAGAGGGCGAGGCGAGTCAGCTTCATGGCGTGAACTCCTTGTTCTTGTCACTGCCCAGCAGGTAACCGCTGGGGTTGGCCTCCAGACGTTGGGAAATGGCGCGCAGCGAGCTCAGGGTTTCACGCAGTTCGCGGATCGCCGGCGCGAGGCCATTGAGGCCTTGCATGCCGCTGTCGAGGGAGTTCTGGTTCTTGTTCAGCAACGCATTGATGGTGACGCTGCTGTCTTCCAGCGATTTCATTGCCTGCTCGGCGCTGCCCAGCGCCTGCTTGCCCTGATCGTTGAGCAAGCCGTTGGCGTTACGCATCAACGCCGAGGTCTGTTCGAGCATGCTGCCGGCCTGTTTGCCGACGCTCGCCAGTTGCTGCATGGCCTGGCGAATGTCGCCGCGCTGATCGTTGATGGTGCCGGTGGTCTGTTCCAGATGGGCAAGGGTCTTGCTGACGCGTTCGACGTTATCGGTGGAGAACATCTGATTAGCGTTGTGCAGCAGGGCGCTGATGCCGCTCATCAGGTCGTTGCTGTCATTGAGCAGCCGCGAGATAGGCGAGGGCGAAGCAATGATCACCGGGTGTTTGCCGTCACGCCCCTTGAGCGTCGGGCTCTGCGGCGTGCCGCCGCTGAGCTGGATGATCGACGTGCCAGTGATCCCGGTCAGCGCCAGTTTGGCCTGGGTGTCTTCCTTCACCGGCGTGTCGCCACCGAGACGAATCCGCGCGAGCACCCGCCGTGGGTCCTGAGGATCGAGGCGCAGGCTGACCACGTCGCCGACCTTGATCCCGCTGTACTGCACCGAACTGCCCTTGGACAGGCCACTGACCGCCTCGTTGAACACCACCTCGTAATCCTTGAACTCGGTGTCGACGCTGGATTTGGCCAGGAACAGGCCGAAGAGCAGGGCGCCAGCCACCACCAGCACGGTGCACAGGCCAATCAACACATGATGCGCTCGGGTTTCCATGTCAGACCTCGTTGAGCAATTTGGCGGCGTCCAGCGCCGAGCGGCCACGCGGGCCATGGAAGTATTCGTGAATCCACGCGTCATCGGTTTCCGAGACCACGTCGATGGCATCGGCCACCAGCACTTTCTTCTGCGCCAACACAGCCACGCGGTCGGTGATGGTGTAGAGCGTGTCCAGATCGTGGGTCACCAAAAATACGCTCAGACCCAACGCATCGCGCAGGGTCAGGATCAATTGATCGAACGCCGCCGCGCCAATCGGATCGAGGCCGGCGGTGGGTTCGTCGAGAAACAGGATGTCCGGATCCAGCGCCAAGGCCCGGGCCAGGGCGGCGCGCTTGATCATGCCGCCGGACAGCGACGCCGGGTATTTGTCTGCCGCCGACAGCGGTAGCCCGGCCAGTGCCAGTTTGACCGCTGCAAGGTGCTCGGCGTCATCGCGGCTCAGGCCGGCGTGTTCGATCAGCGGCAGGGCGACGTTCTCGGTCACGGTCAGCGAAGAAAACAACGCGCCTTTCTGGAACAGCACGCCAAAGCGTCGTTCGATCAACGAGCGCTCATGCTCAGACAGGCTAGGCAGATCCTGGTCGAACACTTTGACGATGCCCTCGCTCGGTCGGCGCAGGCCGACAATGCTGCGCAGCAGTACCGATTTACCGCTGCCGGAACCACCGACCACGGCGAGAATTTCGCCTTTGTACAAATCCAGATCGAGGTTCTCGTGCACGCTCTGCGTACCGAAGCGGTTGCACAGGCCACGGACTTCAATCACCGCCTCCGAGGGCGCGCGGGGTAAACGACTCACCAGCCCATCTCCATGAAGAACAGCGCAGCCACCGCGTCGAGCACGATTACCACGAATATCGACTGCACCACACTCGACGTCGTGTGCGCGCCGACCGATTCGGCGCTGCCGCTGACCTTGAAGCCTTCCAGGCAGCCAATCGCCGCAATCAGGAACGCGAAGATCGGCGCCTTCACCAGCCCGACCAGAAAATGCTGAACGCCGATGTCACTCTGCAGCAGTGAGAGGAACATCGCCGGCGAGATATCCAGCGACACGGCGCAGACCACGGCACCACCGACGATCCCGCAGATCATCGCCAGAAAGGTCAGCAGCGGCAGCGCCACCAGCAACGCCAGCACGCGCGGCACCACCAGCAACTCCATCGGATCGAGACCGAGGGTGCGGATCGCATCGATTTCCTCGTTGGCCTTCATCGAACCGATTTGCGCGGTAAACGCACTGGCGGTGCGCCCGGCCATCAGGATCGCGGTGAGCAACACGCCGAACTCACGCAGAAAGGCGAAGCCCACCAGATCGACGGTAAAGATGCTCGCACCAAAACTGGCCAGGACCGTCGCGCCGAGAAACGCCACCACCGCGCCCACCAGAAAGGTCAGCAGCGCCACGATGGGCGCGGCGTCGAGGCCGGTCTGCTCGATGTGCGCGATCACCGGCGTGATGCGCCAGCGCTTGGGCCGGAAAAGGCTCCGGGCGATGGTTTCCAGAATCAGGCCGACGAAGCCGAGCAGTTGCAGGGTGTCTTGCCAAACGGTATCGACGGCGCGGCCGATGCGCGTCAGCAATTGCACGCTGACGCTGATTTCCGGTTCCTTGATCGGCATGCAAAAATCAGTCATCGATTGATAGACGGTTTGCAGCAGCGCGCGGTCGGCGCTGGAGATTGTGCAATCGGGGTGTTCGGCGGATTTGCCCAGACGCTCGGAGCCGAGCAGTTCCACCAGCAACGAGGCGCCAGCAGTATCGAGCGCGCCGAGGCCATTGAGGTCAATGGACGTGTCAGTGTCGTACTGGCCACGCAGCGTTTCGCTCAGTTGCTTGAGCTCGGTGTAATGGGCGAGCGTCCAGTCCCCGCTGACCCGCAGGCGGGCAGGGGTGTTGGACGTGTCCAATTGGGCACTGCCTGTCATCGAGCTGCTGGTCATAAGCTCCGTGCTTGTTCGGCGGCTAAGCGAACTAACGTAATAGCACGAACCGGACTACTTTTCTTTGACCGGTGTGCTGTCGGTAATTTCAAAGCGCAGCACGCCGATCAGCTGTCCATCCTCGGTCAACACCCGCACTTGCCATTTGCCGGCCGGGTTGCCGGGGAAATTCTGCTTGTGCGTCCACGCACGGTAGCCTTCCTTGCGCCCGCCGTGGATGTCGAGGGCGATGCGGTCGACCTCTTTGCCGTTGAACTTCCAGACGTGATAAATCCGCTCATCAAGCCCGCGCGGCGCGTTGATCGCGGTGTAGGCGTAAAGGCCGCCGTTGCGAATCTGCTCGGCGCTGACCTTATCGAGACTGGCGCCGGGGGTGCGATCCTGCATCTGCGTGCTGATTGCCATGTCGGCCATCCACAACGTCGCCGGCGGCACCCACGAACGCAGTGCCCAGCCGACGCCGCCGATGCCGAACGTGATAAACAGAATCGCCAGCGCGTTGCGCACGGTTCGAATAGGGAAGATCGACGCCAGACTCGGGAACGACATCAGCACGGCAATCCCCAGCGCCCATTTGAAACTTTGCGAGGTGGTCAGGTGCATGATCACCGGCAACGCCGTGAGGAGGGCGGCGAAGAGGGTCAGTGTGTGTAACGCAAGAAACGCCCAGCGCCGTGGCGCCAGCCATTTGTAATAGAGCGGATCGACGATGGAGATCAGCGCAGCGATGCTGAGCAGGCCGGTGAAGACCAGTTGGCTGCTGTTCCACGTCGTGGTGATGAAAAAGAACGGCAGGACGAAAAACAGACTTTCCTGATGGATCATCTGCGTGGCGTAACGCAGCAGCGGCTGGGGGATTTCCCGTTTGAAAATCCGCGTGAAGACGCCGGTGAGGGTGTTTTCCAGCATCAGCCAGATCCAGCTGAGCAGCATGATCACGGTGATCCAGCTCGCCAATCCCTGCTGGCGATCGACCAGAATGAAACTGCCGACCCCCGAGATGAAACCACCCAGCGCAATAACCCCGGGGTAGCGCTTCATCAGCTCGATAATGCGCTGGATAAGGAGGGTCAATTTTGACATTTGGGCAGTTCACGACAATGTGGGGGAAAACCTCGACAGAGTAGCGCCCACCGGGCCATGTGGCGAGGTTGGCAGTCAGCTAAATTTACCGCATTACCCTGTGGGAGCGAGCTTGCTCGCGAATGCGGTGGGTCAGGTAAAATTGCAGTGACTGACACGACGCTTTCGCGAGCAAGCTCGCTCCCACAGGTTCACTGTTTGACTGACTTGCGGTGGTACACGCGCCAGCCGATCAACATCAGCAGCACCACACCCACTCCACCCGCGGCCAGCCACAACACCTGATCATCACTGATCAACGGCTTCTCGATCCGCAGATACCCCGGCTGCAACAGCAACTCGCGCATCGCCTTGTTCGCAGTCTCCAGCGTCACGCCTCGCAACTCCCGCGCAGGGTTGGCGAAGCGGCCGTCCTGATAATCGCTCAGCGCACTCCAGTAATAATCGGCCATCGCACTGTTACCTTGAACCGCCCACGCCTGATGGGCGATGGCGGCCTGTTTGATGCGGGCGAAAGTGTCGGCGTCGAGGCCGTTTTTCAGCAAGTCGGCCTTGAGGTCTTCGAGCACCTGAACCGCTTCGTCGACGTCATCGCGATCCAGGTCGGCGTTGAGGCTCATGAAGCCGACGCCGCCGAACACTTCGCGCTCGGCCCACGGCCCGTAAGACAAACCGTGGTTCAGACGGATCTGCCGGTACAGCGCCCAGTCGAGGTAATCCTTGAGGATATCGAACGTCTGATCGTACTGATCGTCCAGCACCGGCTCCGGCACCAGCCAGTGCAGCTTGGCGCTATCGCCAACGAAACCGCGGGTGAGGGTGCGCTCGTGGGCGGCGCGGGTGCTGATGTCCGGCAGCGGACGGTGCTCGCTGGGTTCGACCGGTTCGAGGGCGCCCCACGTGCGCTCAAGATAGGCCGGCAGCAGCTTGTCGAGTTCGCCGACGACGATCAGGGTCATGTTGTTCGGCGCGTACCAGGCCTGGCGCACCTTCTCCAGTTGCTCCTGGGTCAGATGATCGACTTCGGCGCGTTGCGGGCATTTCAGGCCGAGTTCGACGGCCAATTGATTGCTCGCGGTGTGGCCCAGATCCTGACGATCAAGAAAACGTTGCAGGCGCGTGTAATGGCCGCCGTCTTCACGCTCGACCACGCGTTTGGCGGCGTTGATCGCGTTGTCGTCGATACGGGTCTGGGTCAGCAGAGCCAGCAGCAGGTCGAGCACCTTGCGCTGGTTCTTCGCCGGGGCTTCGATGACGAACGTGGTGTCGGCATTGCTGGTGAAGGCGTTCCATTCGCCGCCCAGGGCCTGCATGCGTTCTTCGAGGCCACCTTCGCCGGTGGCATCGATGCCGCTGAACAGCAGGTGTTCGAGCAGGTGCGGCAGCTCTTTTTCGTCGCAGTCAAAATCGTCGAGACCGACGCCGACCACCAAGCGGATCGCCACATGTCCGCGCTCGGTGCCGGGTTTGAGCATCAGCTGCAAACCGTTGGGCAGCGCATAGCCTTCGACCTGAAAACGATCCAGTGCGAAGGAGGGTAGAGAACCGAGCAACAGACAAGCGAACAACAGGCAACGCATAACAGGCTTCCATACGGCTGATTTGGAGATCCGTGTCGTCAGTCAGGCCCTCATCGCTGGCGAGCCAGCTCCCACAAGGATTGATGGCGCTCACAAAACCCTGTGGGGTGGCTTGCCAGCGATGGCGGCCTTGAGGCTGAACTCTGAGTTACTGACTGACCACAACCGCAGACGTTCAAGGCGAATGCGTAATGTCGCTCATATCATCCGCCGCCAGCGCGCCGGTATCCGCCGTTTCCAGCACCACATACGCGCTGCCGCAAAACAACGAATTGAGCCGCCTCATATCTGCAATCAACTCAAGGTGCAGCGAACTGGTTTCAATACTCTGCACGATCTTACGTTGCAAACGGCTGACATGCGCATGGGCCAAACGGCGTTCCTGTGCGCGAAAGCGACGCTTCTCGCGCAACAACTGCCGGGCACTTTCCCGGTCGCCACTGAGAAACACCGACAGCCCCAACCGCAGGTTGGCGATGAGTTGTTGATGCAGGACGGCCAGATCTTCCAGCCCCTCCTCGGAAAACGAACGCCGTTGCGACGTCTTCTGCTGCTGGATCTTGCGCAGCATGCGTTCGATGACATCGCTGGACAGTTTCAGGTTGATCGCCAACTCGATGATCTCCGCCCAGCGTCGACTGTCCCGCTCGCCGAGATCCTCGCGGGGCATCTGCGCCAGATACAGCTTGATCGCGCTGTACAACGCTTCGACATCATCGGTCAGTCGGCGCATTTCCTGGGTGACGGCGGTCTGTTTGCCGCGCAACACATCGAGGGTGGCGTCGAGCATGTTGTCGAGCAGATCGCCCATGCGCAGGGTTTCCCGCGCGGCGTTGGCGAGCGCCAGGCTTGGTGTGACCAGTGCGGTGGCGTCGAGATGACGCGGTTTGGCGGTGCCGTTAATCTCCGGCCGCTCCGGCAGCAACCAGGCGCAGAGCCGCGCCATCGGCCCGACACTGGGCAGTAAAATCAGACAACGCGCAGTGTTGTAGAGCAGATGGAAGCCGATGACCATTTCCTGCGGGCTGAAATCAAGACTGTCGATCCAGTGCACCAGCGGATCGAGCACCGGGATGATCAGCAACAGACCGATCAACTTGTACAACAAACTGCCCAGCGCCACTTGCCGGCCCGCCGCGTTCTGCATGCTGGTGCTCATGAACGCCAGAATGCCGCTGCCGATGTTGGCGCCAATCACCAGACCGATCGCCACCGGCAGACTGATCACCGCAGCCCCGGCCAGTGTTGCGGTGAGCAGCACGGCGGCGAGGCTGGAATAGGAAATCATCGCGAACAACGCGCCGACCAAGGCATCGAGGAGGATGTCGCCGGTCAGCGAAGCGAAAATCACCTTCACTCCTTGCGCATGGGTGATCGGCGCAGCGGCCTCGACGATCAATTGCAGCGCAAGAATGATCAGCCCCAAGCCGATAGACACACGGCCCATCTGCCCGAGCCGCGTCTGTTTGCGCGACAGAAAGAAAATTACTCCAACGAAAATCAGCAGCGGCGACAGCCACGACAGGTCGAACGTCAGCACCCGCGCCATCAGCGCCGTACCGACGTCGGCGCCGAGCATGGTCGCCAGCGCCGGGGTCAGCGCCATCAGGCCCTGGCCGACGAAGGAGGTCACGAGCATGGCGGTGGCGTTGCTGCTCTGCACCATCGCGGTGACGACGATACCGGCGACAAAGGCAAGCCAGCGCTTGGACATGTTCTGGCCAATCACATGGCGCAGGTGGGTGCCGTACACCCGCAGGATGCCGGTTCGAACGATGTGTGTGCCCCAGATCAGCAGGGCCACGGCGGAAAGCAGATTGAGCAGGGTGAGCATGCAGACCCCCTGAAATAGCAGCGCCCCAGAGGAGCAAGTTTGCGGTACCGCGCGTTTTCTACGTTCTGATACTTAAGCTGTAGTTGGCTAACGGTCTGCGCGCCAGCATTGCACAGCTAAAGTGGGGATTGAAACAAAAGCGTCATGAAAACGGCCTGAGCCAAATTCTTCGGGGCCGCTAAAAACACTGTGGGAGCGAGCTTGCTCGCGAAGGCGGAGTGTCAGTCGACATAAATGTTGGCTGATCTACCGCATTCGCGAGCAAGCTCGCTCCCACAGGGGTATTGCGTGTAAGCGGACTACCGGATTACTGCCCCGGAATGTCCTTGCGCAGTTTCACCGGATCTTGCTGTTTCTTCTTCCGGGCCATCGCGCCGCGCAGTTTGATGTTGATCGCTTCGACCGCCAGCGAGAACGCCATGGCGAAGTAGACGTAGCCTTTTGGCACATGTACGTCGAACGATTCAGCAATCAGCACAGTACCAACCACCAGCAGGAACGACAGCGCCAGCATCTTCAGCGACGGATGCTTGTCGATGAATTCACTGATCGTGCCCGCCGCCAGCATCATCACCAGCACCGCAACGATGATCGCTGCAACCATGACCGGTACGTGCGAGACCATGCCGACAGCGGTGATCACCGAGTCCAGCGAGAAGACGATGTCGATGATCGCGATCTGGATGATGGTGTAGAGGAAGTTGCCGCCCTTGCCGCCAGGCGTTTCTTCGCTTTCGTCTTCGCCTTCCAGCGCGTGGTACATCTCTTGCGAGCTCTTCCACAGCAGGAACAGACCACCGAAGAACAGGATCAGGTCGCGGCCGGAGATGCCTTGGCCGAAGACCACAAACAGGTCGGCGGTCAGGCGCATGACCCAGGTGATCGACAGCAGCAACAGGATCCGCGTGATCATGGCCAGCGCCAGACCAAAGATCCGGGTGCGCTTCTGCATGTGTTTAGGCATGCGGCTAACCAGGATCGAAATCATGATGATGTTATCGATGCCGAGGACGATTTCCAGGGCAGTCAGGGTAAAGAAGGCAACCCAGATTTCAGGGTTGGTCAGCCATTCCATGTGTATTCCTTTGAGCGATTGTTAAACCACAAAGAGTCCGGGCTTCAAACAGCGAAGCCGGGACTCGGTGCGGTGAGTCTTGGGCTTATAGAGTGCTGAAGAGCGGGAAAGTCCCCAACAGCAGTGCAGCAATCAGGATGCAGATACACACCAGGATCGCCCATTTCAGGGTGAAACGCTGGTGGTCACCAAAATCAATCCCGGCCAGCGCCACCAACAGATAGGTCGATGGCACCAACGGGCTCAGCAAGTGGACGGGCTGGCCGACGATCGAGGCACGTGCCATTTCCACCGCGGTAATCCCGTAGTGGCTGGCGGCTTCGGCCAACACCGGCAACACGCCATAGTAGAACGCATCGTTGGACATGAAGAAGGTGAACGGCATGCTCACCAGCGCCGTAATTACCGCCAGGTACGGGCCGAGGAAATCCGGGATCACCGCCAACAGGCTCTTCGACATCGCATCGACCATGCCGGTGCCCGTCAGGATACCGGTGAAGATGCCCGCCGCAAAGATCAGCCCGACCACTGCCAGCACGCTACCTGCGTGCGCCGCGACGCGATCCTTCTGCTGTTGCAGGCAAGGGTAGTTGACGATCATGGCAATACTGAACGCGACCATGAACAACACCGGCAATGGCAACAGGCCGGCGATCAGCGTGCACATCAGGCCCAGAGTCAGCGCGCCGTTGAACCAGATCAGTTTCGGACGACGGGCATCCGGGAACTGCGACACGCTGATTTCGCTGTGATCAATCTCGTCGCCGATCAGGTGCAACTCGCCCAGACGCGCGCGCTCACGCTTTCCGTAGAAGTAGGCGATGACCAGGATCGCCACCACGCCAGCGGCCATCGCCGGGATCATCGGTACAAAAATGTCCGACGGGTCAACGTGCAGCGCACTCGCCGCACGGGCCGTCGGGCCACCCCATGGAGTCATGTTCATCACGCCACCGGCGAGGATGATCAGGCCGGCCATGATCCGCGGGCTCATGCCGATGCGGCTGTACAGCGGCAGCATGGCGGCCACGCAGATCATGTAAGTAGTCGCGCCGTCACCATCGAGGGAAACGACGAGTGCCAGTACGGCAGTGCCGACCGAAACTTTCAGCGGGTCGCCCTTGACCAGTTTGAGGATCTTGCGCACGGCCGGGTCAAACAGGCCGGAATCGATCATCAAGGCAAAATAGAGAATGGCGAACATCAGCATCACGCCAGTCGGCGCCAGCTTGGTAATACCTTCGAGCATCATCGGGCCGATCTTCGGTGCGAAACCACCGAACAGGGCAAACAGGATCGGGATGATGATCAGGGCGATCAGCGCGGACAGGCGCTTGGTCATGATCAGGAACATGAACGTGATGACCATGGCGAAGCCAAGGAAAGTCAGCATGGGAATACTCCAGGCGTAGCGCGGCTAGTTAAGTGAGCGGATCGGTCGGATCAGCGCAGAACGGGAAGCACGAGACGTACGGGCGGAGTGGCAATGAGAAAACGCGGGAAGAGGCGGGCTACAGAGGACATCAGAATCACCATTGTTGTTGTTAATTGGGCCGGGCGGGCGAGGCATCACACGCGTTGGCCAACCGGTCTATTGCCGGAAGTGAGGGCGATCCTAATCGGGGAAGCTTTCAGCTACCTTTCGCGGGTGAAAGCTTTGAATGAACGGTCAGCCGGTCGTCGGATGCGATCAGGGTCCTTGAACGTCTGCTTCGCAAACCCTCGGCAATCGGTTCGAACCCTCTGCGTTGCCCGTATGTCACACGCCATACAAGGGAAAATAAAAGGGATCAGCCATGAAAAATGCCGAAACCCCGGCGGTAAAAGTGGTGCTCTATGGTGCCATGAGTAGCTTGGGCGCTGCGTTGATGGCTGAGTTGCTGCGCCGACAGCACGAAGTCATCGCCATTCTCGACGACCTGACTGCGCTCGCGCCGCGTCCGGGATTGCGAACCAAAAGCGGCGACCTGTTCGATTCCGAGCGGGTTAATCAAAGTGTCGCCGGCAGTTCAGCGGTGATCTGTTTGCTCGATGCGCCGGGACTGCCGTTCAGTAGCGATCATGTTGAACGCTCTGTAGTGCTCGGGCCGGTCGAACAGGTGTTGGCCGTGGATGCGCTGGTCGATGGGCTGCAAGCGGCGAATGTCTCGCGGCTGTTTCTGGTGGGGGAGTTTGCCGTGCTCGATGAGCCGGATCTGGACAATCGCCTGCAACGCCACGCCGCCGAAGAAATCCGCGAAGCGGTGCAAAGCAGCCCGCTGCACTGGACACTGGTGAACGCACCAAACGGGGTTGCGGGGCTGACCATCGAGCATTTCGGTCAGGTCGGCGGCAATCTGGAGCCGGGTCTGGCCGAGCCGCTGGAACGCTTGAATCGCGTGGCGGTAGGGATTGCCGATGAGCTGCGGCTGAATCTGCATGTGGGCCAGCATGTTAATTTTGTCGCGGCATCGGGTTAGTAAAAGATCGCGATACCGATGTAGGCGCTGCCGCAGGCTCGGGCGATCTTTTGATCTTCAAACCGCAATAGACGGCAACTCCAACCCGGCCAACGACTCGGCGCTGCGTGCCTGCTCCTCCATCAACCAATCGACAAACTGCTGAATCAACACTCCCCGCCGTTTACGCTGCGGCAACACCACGTAATAGCCGAGGCGCGATAGGGTGGTTTCGGCAATCGGCCGACACAACAAACCTTGACTGAGCAAGTTATCCACAAGGTGACGCCAGCCAATCGCCACGCCTTGGCCGCCAATCGCCGCTTGGATCAACAGCGTGTAATTGTCGAAACGCAATTGTCCCGGCGCCGGCGGGGTGGTGATACCGAGTTCACGGAACAGACCGCTCCAGTCGAACCAGTTGCTGCTGTTTTCCCCGCGCAGATGCAGCAACGGAAATTCCAATAATGCCTGCGCGGCCAAGGGCAAAACACGATCCTTGAGCAATAGCGGACTGCACACCGGGAACACTTCTTCGCTGAACAGCCAATGGCTTTCGCCCTGCTTAAAACGTTCATCGCCAAACAGGATCGCCACGTCGATATCGGTGCGCAGCATGTTGTGATTGCGCTCGCTGGTGACCAGGCTGACGTCGACGTGCGGATTGGCTTCATGGAAGCGGTGCAAACGCGGCATCAACCAATACGCGGCGAACGCAAAATCAGTCGCGACTTGCAGCACCTCATGTTGTTGCTGTGCGCTGATCGCACTCAAACCAGCGTCGATGTTCTGCAAACCGATGCTAACTTGCTCAAACAGAAGAGTGCCGACTTCGGTGAGTTCAATGCCACGGTAGATTCGATCGAACAACCGTGAGCCAAGCTGTTCTTCCAGCCGTTTGATCTGCTGGCTGATTGCCGGTTGCGTGGTCCCAAGCTCCACCGCGGCGGCGGTAAAACTGCGATGCCGGGCAGCGGCCTCGAAGGCGCGCAACAGGTCGAGCGACAGATCCCCAAGGGCTTCATACATAAGCTGTGCTTATCCTAGTCATTGCCCGGCGCGGGCTTTACCCGACAGAGCATGGACTCCATGCTCGATCGCAGCAATGTCGCATAAATATTCACTATGGAATGCCGCGATCACATGAAGCGCAAGAATATTCTTTTCATCATGGCCGATCAGATGGCCGCGCCAATGTTGCCGATCTACGGTCCTTTGCCGATCAAACTGCCGAATCTTTCTCGCCTCGCCGCCCAAGGCGTGGTGTTCGATGCCGCGTACTGCAATAGCCCGTTGTGCGCGCCGTCGCGTTTCACCTTGGTCAGCGGCCAACTGCCGAGCAAAATCGGCGCTTATGACAACGCCGCCGACTTCCCCGCCGATGTTCCGACCTATGCCCACTACCTGCGTCGCCTCGGCTACCGCACTGCACTGTCGGGCAAGATGCATTTCTGCGGCCCGGATCAGTTGCATGGCTACGAAGAGCGCCTGACCAGCGATATCTATCCCGCCGATTACGGTTGGTCGGTGAATTGGGATGAGCCAGATGTGCGGCCGACCTGGTATCACAACATGTCATCGGTGCTGCAAGCCGGGCCGTGCGTGCGCACCAATCAGCTCGACTTCGATGAAGAGGTGGTGTTCAAGGCGCAGCAATATCTGTTCGATCACATTCGCGAGGATGGCGATCAGCCTTTCTGCCTGACCGTGTCGATGACTCACCCACACGATCCGTACACGATTCCCAAGGCATTCTGGGATTTGTACGACGATGGCGATATCCCGTTGCCTACAACGCCGGATCAGCACGAACTCGATCCGCACTCGCAACGGCTGCTCAAGGTTTATGACCTGTGGGATAAACCTTTGCCTGTGGATAAGATTCGCGACGCGCGTCGTGCGTACTTCGGTGCTTGCAGCTATATCGATGCCAACGTCGGCAAACTCCTGCAAACCCTTGAAGAAACCGGGCTGATTGACGACACCATCATTGTCTTCTCCGGCGACCACGGTGACATGCTCGGCGAGAAAGGCCTCTGGTACAAAATGCACTGGTACGAGATGGCGGCGCGAGTGCCCCTGTTGATAAGTGCGCCAGGTTTGTTTGATGCTGGCCGGATCAGCGCTGCGGTGTCCACCGCCGACCTGTTGCCAACCTTCGTAGAACTGGCGGGCGGCACGCTGGAGCCGGATTTGCCGCTGGATGGCCGTTCGCTGGTGCCGCACCTGCAAGGGCAGGGCGGCCATGACGAAGTGTTCGGCGAGTACATGGCCGAAGGCACGGTCAGCCCACTGATGATGATTCGCCGCGGCGCCTACAAATTCATCTACAGCGAAAGCGACCCATGCCTACTCTTTGACGTAGCCAACGATCCGCGCGAAATGGAAGAACTCAGCCAATCGCCGCAGCATCGCCAGCTTTTCGACGATTTTCTCGTCGAGGCGCGGGCCAAGTGGGATATCCCCGCAATCCACCGGGACGTTCTCGCCAGCCAGCGCCGCCGCCGCTTTGTCGCCGATGCGTTAACCATCGGCAAGCTGAAGAGCTGGGATCACCAGCCGCTGGTGGACGCCAGTCAGCAGTACATGCGCAACCACATCGATCTCGATGATCTGGAACGCAAGGCCCGTTATCCACAACCCTGCCAAAACCAATAAAGTTAAGGGGAAGTCCATGCGCAAGTTATCCACAGCAGTGACGTTTGGCCTGATAGCGCTGAGCAGTGCCTCGGCATTCGCCGAGCAAAGCTGCAACACAGTGAAGATGGCCGACCCGGGCTGGAGCGACATCGCCGCAACCAACGCCATTACCGGTTTTTTGCTGGACGGCATGGGCTACAAGGCCAAGGTCGACACGCTCGCGGTGCCGATCACCTTCGGTGGTTTGAAGGACGGCCAGGTGGATGTGTTCCTCGGCAACTGGATGCCGGCGCAGCAGGGCTTCTACGACAAATTCATCGCCACCGGCGATGTCACGCAACTGGCGAAAAACCTCGACGGCACCGAATTCACTTTGGCCGTGCCGGACTACGTGTGGGACGCGGGTGTGCATAACTTTGCCGACTTGAACAAATACGCAGATAAGTTCGAGAAGAAGATCTACGGTATCGGCTCGGGCGCCCCGGCGAATATATCGTTGCAGGAGATCATCAAGAAGAATGACTTCGACATGGGTCAGTGGAAACTGATCGAGTCCAGCGAACAGGCGATGCTCGCCGAAGTGTCGCGGGCGGTGAAGAAACAGAAATTCGTCACCTTTCTCGGCTGGACACCGCATCCGATGAACGTGCAGTTGAAAATGCGCTATCTGAAGGGCGGTGAGAAGTACTTTGGCGACACCGGCAGCGTCTTCACTCTGACACGCAAGGGTTACGCCGAGGCTTGTCCGAATGTGGGTAAATTGCTGACCAATCTTTCGTTCACTCAGGAGATGGAGAACAGCATCATGGCCGAGGTCGTGAACAAGAAGGTCAGCAATGCCGAGGCGGCGAAGGCGTGGATCAAGGCGAATCCGGCGGTGCTGGACAAGTGGCTGGATGGGGTGAAGACGCTGGATGGGAAGGATGCGTTGGCGGCGGTTAAAGCCAAGCTCTGATCGTTGGGTTGCTGGAATTGTGCTCGGCTTGAGACTTTTGCCCCCTCACCCCAGCCCTCTCCCCCAGAGGGGGCGAGGGGAAAGGGAGCCGATCTCTGGTGTATTCAGGATTTGAGTTCGACGCAGATTTTTCACGTCGGCGTAACTCGACCAAACACCTCGGTCAGTTCCCTTTACCCAAAGCGGGCACGGGGGAAAGGGAGCCGATCTTCGTTGCTTTCAGGATTTGAGTTCGACGCTGAAATTTCACGTCGGCGTAATTCGTCCAAACACCTCGGTCAGTTCCCTCTCCCTCCGGGAGAGGGCTAGGGTGAGGGGCTTTTCCCCCTGCCACCCTGATAACCTTGAACAAAACCCCAAACCGCGAGGACCCATGGCCTTCCCCAGTCGCCGCTCACTGCTTCCCTTCCTCACCTGGCTGCCCCGGCAAACCCGCGCCAGCGTCGGACGGGACCTGATCGTCGGCCTCAGCGGTGCAATTCTCGCGTTACCTCAGTCGATTGCCTACGCCCTGATCGCCGGTCTCCCACCTGAATATGGCCTGTACGCCGCGATCATCCCGGTGCTGATCGCCTGTCTGTGGGGTTCGTCATGGCATCTGATCTGCGGCCCGACCGCAGCGATTTCTATCGTGCTCTACGCCAGCGTCAGTCCTCTAGCGGTGCCGGCGTCGCAGGACTACGTCACCCTGATCCTGCTGCTGACTTTCCTCGCCGGGATATTTCAGTGGTTGCTTGGCTTGCTCCGGTTTGGCGCGCTAGTGAATTTCGTCTCGCATTCGGTGGTGTTGGGTTTCACCCTCGGCGCGGCGGTGGTGATTGCCATTGGGCAGTTGCCAAACCTGTTGGGGCTGGATCTGCCGGGCAAAGCCACGGCGCTGGACAGTCTGATGGAGCTGCTGCAACACCTTCGGGATGTGGATAAACCTTCGTTGCTGCTCGGAGTGGCCACGGTGATGGTCGGCGTTGTGCTCAAACAATGGCTGCCGCGCTGGCCGACGTTGTTGATAACGTTGGTGCTGGCCAGTCTGCTGGTGTGGCTGTGGCCGGCGATGTTCGGCCATGTGCATCTGGTCAGCGCGTTTGTCGGGCGTTTGCCGCCGTTCAGCGGGTTGCCGCTGGATCTGGATTTGGTGCTGCGCCTGCTGCCCAGTGCGGTGGCGGTGGGCATGCTTGGGCTGGTCACCAGTTTGTCGATTGCCCGTTCGATTTCTGCACGTTCGCAGCAGTTGCTCGACGCAAATCAGGAAGTCCGTGCGCAGGGCCTGTCGAACATTGTCGGGGCGTTCTTTTCCGGATCGCTGTCGGCGGGCTCGTTTACCCGTTCGGGCCTCAGTTATGAGGCGGGCGCCTGCTCACCGCTGGCCGGCGTGTTTTCGGCGATCTGGGTGGCGTTGTTTGCGGTTTTTGGCGCCGGGCTGATTGCGCACATCCCGATTCCGGCCATGGCCGGAAGCATTCTGTTGATCGCCTGGGGGTTGGTGGATCATCGTGGGATTCGATCGTTGCTTCGAGTCAGCCGCGCCGAGTTCGTGGTAATGGCGCTGACCTGCCTCGCCACGCTGTTGCTGGAGTTGCAGACCGCGATCTACGCCGGCGTGCTGGCATCGCTGTTTTTCTATCTCAAACGCACTTCGCAACCGCGGGTGCAGCATTCGCGTGATGGCGAAGACGATGTGCTGCGGGTCGGCGGCTCGATCTTCTTCGGCGCCAGCCATTATCTGCAAGTGCGTTTGCAGCGCATGCACGGCGCGCGGGTGGTGATCGAGGCGCAGCAGATCAACTTCATCGACTATTCGGGAGTGGAGATGCTGCATCAGGAGGCGCGGCGCTTGCTGAGTCAGGGTCGCAGCCTGACCTTGCGCGGTGCACGGCCGCAGGTGGTGGAGGAACTGCGCAAGCTGGAAGGGCCGGAGAAATGCCCGATCCGGTTTGAGGATTGATCCAATGTCGGCGCTGTTGCCATTCGCGAGCAAGCTCGCTCCCACATTGAATTGCGGTCAAATGTGGGAGCGAGCTTGCTCGCGAAGCTTTTAAAGGGCCAACTGCCGGCGGAGCTCGGCCAGAACCGGCGTCGTATCCGGGCGAACTCCGCGCCACAAATAGAACGCCTCGGCTGCCTGCTCGGCGAGCATGCCCAAGCCATCCATCGACACCGCCGCACCGTGCTCACTGGCCCAGCGGCAGAACGCGGTCGGTTCTTTGCCGTACATCATGTCGTAGCACAGGGTTTTGCCCGGCTCGATCAGGCTCGGCGCAATCGGCGGCACATCGCCGGTGAGGCTGGCGGAAGTGGCGTTGATGATCACGTCCACCGGCTCGCGCAGCCAATCAAAGCCGCTGGCCGACACCGGCCCCAGATCGCAGAACAATTGCGCCAGTAACTCAGCCTTGTCCACCGTGCGGTTGGCGATGATCACCGACGCCGGTTTTTCCGCCAGTAACGGCTCCAGCGCTCCACGCACGGCGCCACCGGCACCGAGCAGCAAGATGCGTTTACCGGTCAGGCTGAAACCTGCATTCACTGTCAGGTCGCGTACCAGTCCGGCGCCGTCGGTGTTGTCGCCAAGCAACGAACCGTCGGCCAGTTTGCTCAAGGTATTCACAGCACCGGCCCGCTGCGCACGGGCCGTCAGGCTGTTGGCCAGGTGATAGGCGTCTTCCTTGAACGGCACGGTGACATTGGCGCCGCGACCTTCGCGGAAAAACGCCGTAGCGCAGGCGGAAAAGTCGTCGAGCGGCGCCAGCATCGTGCTGTAGTCGAGGCTATCGCCGGTCTGCTCAGCGAACAGCTTGTGGATCATCGGCGATTTGCTGTGGCCGATCGGGTTGCCGAAAACGACGTAACGATCCATCAGATGTCCTCAGGCCTGGGTCAGCCAGTCGCGGTCTTGCAGGAAGTACTCGGTCAGGCGCGCTTCTTCGCTGCCAGGTTCAGCCTTCCAGTCGTAGCCCCAGCGTACTTGCGGCGGCAGCGACATCAGGATCGACTCGGTACGCCCGCCCGATTGCAGGCCAAACAGCGTGCCACGGTCGTAAACCAGGTTGAACTCGACGTAGCGGCCACGGCGGAATTCCTGGAACTCACGCTGCTGAGCGGAGAACGCATCGTGCTTGCGGCGCTGCACAATCGGCAGATAGGCATCGATGTAGGCATCGCCAATGGCGCGCATGAAGGTGAAACTGGTGTCGAAATCCCACTCGTTCAGATCATCGAAGAACAAGCCGCCGATGCCGCGCGGTTCGTGGCGATGCTTGATGTGGAAGTAGGTGTCGCACCACGCCTTGTAGCGTGGATATACGTCCGCACCGAATGGCGCGCAGGCTTGTTCGGCGACGCGGTGCCAGTGGATGCAGTCTTCTTCGTTGCCGTAATACGGGGTCAGGTCAAAGCCGCCGCCGAACCACCAGACCGGTTCTTCACCTTCTTTCTCGGCGATGAAAAAACGCACATTGGCGTGGGACGTCGGCACATGTGGGTTGTGCGGATGGATCACCAACGACACGCCGAGCGCCTCAAAACCGCGACCGGCCAGTTCCGGGCGATGGGCGCTGGCCGACGGCGGCAGACCGCTGCCGAAGACGTGGGAAAAGTTGACGCCGCCCTTTTCGATCAACGTGCCGTTTTCAATCACGCGGGTGCGACCGCCACCGCCGGCAGGCCGGGTCCAGGCGTCCTCGACGAAGTGCGTGCCGCCGTCCTCAGCTTGGAGTGCGGCGCAGATGCGGTCTTGCAGGTCGAGCAGATAGGCCTTTACGGCGTCGGTGCGGGTCGTCATGGCTTCACCTTGAATCGGGGCATCACTACGCGGCAACCCGCAGGCGGGGGTCGGCGCAAATGGGCGCGTAGCATACCACCGCAGGCCAACGCGCCGCAGTTGACGAAGATCAAGCATAAGCGTTGGATAGGGACCTCACAAAAGCCCCAAGGAGAGCAGGCAGATGGCAAAGCGTATCCAGTTCCGTGCCCACGGCGGTCCCGAAGTACTCGAATTTGTTGACTACCAACCCGCCGAGCCCGGCCCGCAACAGGTGCGCGTAGCCAATAAGGCTATCGGTCTGAATTTCATTGACACCTATTTCCGCAGCGGCCTCTATGCACCGCCAGCCTTGCCGTCCGGCCTGGGCGCGGAAGGTGCAGGTATTGTTGACGCGGTGGGCAGCGAGGTTACCCGGTTCAAGGTCGGTGACCGCGTTGCGTACGGCAGCGGCCCGCTGGGCGCCTACAGCGAATTGCACGTCCTGCCCGAGGCCAATCTGGTGAAACTGCCGGACGACATCAGTTTCGAAACCGCTGCCGGGGTGATGCTCAAGGGTTTGACCGTGCAGTACCTGCTGCGCCAGACCTATGAGCTCAAGGGCGGCGAGACCATTTTGTTCCACGCCGCAGCGGGTGGCGTGGGTTCGCTGGCCTGCCAATGGGCCAAGGCGCTTGGCGTGAAACTGATCGGTACCGTCAGCTCGAAGGAAAAAGCCGAACTGGCCAAGGCCAACGGTGCCTGGGCGACCATCGACTACAGCCACGAAAACGTTGCCGAACGCGTGCTGCAATTGACCGACGGCAAGAAAGTCCCGGTGGTCTACGACGGCGTCGGCAAGGACACCTGGCTGACTTCGCTGGACAGCGTGGCGCCACGCGGGCTGGTGGTGAGCTTCGGCAATGCCTCCGGCGCAGTGGACGGGGTGAATCTGGGTATTCTTTCCGCCAAAGGCTCGCTCTACGTTACCCGGCCCACATTGGCGACCTACGCCAACAATGCCGAAAACCTGCAACGCATGGCCGATGAGCTGTTCGAGATGATCATCAGCGGCAAACTCAAGGTCGATATCAGCCAGCGTTATCCATTGGTTGAAGCAGCGAAGGCGCAGACCGAGTTGTCGGCTCGGCGCACCACCGGCTCCACCATCCTGCTGCCCTGAGCACCCACTACCCCGATGAATCTTCAACGCGTCATTGGGGCTCACCCAGCTCAATAAAAAACGGCGTCTTGCCCGCGAGAGTTGTTTCGAAACGACTGCGGGCCAGACGCCGCACCTGCAATCCCAACACGCCGGGCAACCTGAGCAATGCGCTCGCCTGCGCTTCGTTGTGTAACGCCTGTTCGAGGGCGACTTCTGCGCCGGACGGCAGTTTGTCCTGAGCAATGACCAGGCACATGCGCACACCGTTGGCCAGTTGATTGATCTGTACCTGAATGTCGATAGAGCCCAGCTCCGGCAACGCCTGTGCGAGTACGCTCATCACCTGTCGCTGCGTGATGATCGCGCCACCCAGTTTGATCGATGTCTCTACCCGCCCCTCAAGTTGCAACACGGGCAAGGCGCTGCCACAGGCGCAATTCGCCACATTGCGCAGGATTCGCCCGCGATCACCAATCCGGTAACGCAACAGCGGCACATGATCGGGCAGCAGGGATGTCAGCAGGAACTCACCGCTTTCGCCTGCGGCCACTGCTTGCAGGGTGAGGGGGTCCACCACTTCGACGAGCATCGCATCGGCGTGCAGATGATAAAAACCGTGCTCGAGGTGCGCGCACTGGTAGCCGATGGGGCCGGTTTCCGTCGAGCTGTAGCCCAGCGACCGCAGCCTTATCGCCGGCCAGTCTCGGCCAAGTTGCTCGCGCACTTGATGACCGCAGGGCTCCCCGATGTAGTAAAGCCATCTCAGGCTGACCAACTGCTGTGCGTCGATTTCATCGTGGTTAAACAGCGCCGCGGCGAATGAAGGCGTGCAAATCAGTGCATCGGCCGCTTGCGACTGAATTAGCCCGGCAATTCGCTGAACGCCCATCAATGAACCGGCGGGTAGCAGGCGCGCGCCGACATGCTGGACGATCGCCGCTGCGTACTGGAAAGCCCCCTGCATTTCGCCTGCGGTCAGACAATTGATGACCACACCCGGGCGTTCGTCCGCCACGCCAAACATCCGCGCACCCAGTGGCACGATACTGGCGTTGAACGCCCAGGAATGGGTGATGTGTTTGCGGTTGCCGGTGCTGCCGCCCGACGTCAGTGTCAACCCGCCACCCGACGCACAGTGCGAAGCCTCGCCAAGCGCGGAAAACAGTACACCGCCATGCTCGTCCTCCACGGCTTGGATTGGCAGTCGATGCAAATCCTCTGGACTGTGCACCTGCAGGATCTGCGGACACAGCGCACAGAACCACGGCAGTGACTGCGCGTGGGCCAATTTGTGCGCAAAGACCTGGCTGGCATGGAGCACGGGATCATCGCTCATCGTCACGTCCACCCTGACGAATGCCCAACTCATCGAAACCGCCACGGACGGCATTGGCCAAGCTCTCCAACTGGGCCTGGTTGTGATTCGCGCTGATGGCCAAACGTAGAATCGCCTCGCCTTTGGCCACCACCGGAAACACTGCGGTGGTGACGGCGATGGCCTGTCGACGCAGGTGCAACGCCAGACTGATCGCATCACGCTCGGCGCCGACTCGGACGAAACGAATGGGCGAGGCGACTTCATGGTTGCCCAGCACCGGCCCGAACAGACCGTCGATCAGGGCAACATTTCGCCACAGCGCCGCTTGCAACTGACCCAGCTCCGGCGAGAGGTGGATTGCCCCGGAGGCGACTGCTGCGCCAACGCCGCCCATGGACAGTGGTCCACCGAACGTATAAGTCGACGCATGACGTCGGATCATTTCGGCATCGGCGGCGGTAAGTACGGTGATCGCCCCGCCAGTCGCACCAAATGCCTTCGACAACGAAGACAATAGGACCAGGCGCTCGCGCAGTCGCTCATCGGCAGCGACAAGTGCATAACCACCGCCTGCCACGCCGTGGATCGAGGTGCCGTGGGCATCGTCGGCATACAGATAGCCTTCAAAGCGCTCCGCCAGTTGCAACAGTCGATTGATCGGATACAGCCCCCGCATCGAGCCGATGCTGTCAGTCAGGATGATCGGCGTATTGCCAGCGGCTACCGCTGTGGAACAGGCCTGTTCGACTTGCTCCACATCGCTGCAGTCGCATCGCTGGACGGGGCCGAATTGCCACAGAATCCCTTGCAGCACTTGCATCGAAGCATGGGCCGCCCGGTCAACGATCCAGCCCGGGCCACGGCGCAATGGATAGGACGGCAACTCGCCGGACCCCAATAGCGGCAGACAACCCAAATGCGCACTGCCCACCGAATTGAAGGTGACCGTGTGGCCCTGGAATATCTGGTTCAACTGCTCGTCCAGTTCGCGCATCGGCGGCAGCAGCGCTCGGGTTCGTGCGGCGGCGAATTGCACGCCGAAGGAATTCACAGCGCTCACCGCGCCTTGAATCAGGCGCGGGTCGCACTCCAGCCCCAAGTAAGAGCATGAGAGAAACTCGGTCAGTTGCTCGCCGCTGCTCAACTCGATGTTCTTGCCCTCACGACTGACCAGTTTCAGGCCATTGAGCCCGGCATCAAACAACTGCTGCTGATCGTCACGCGCCTGACGGACACGATTCTTGACCCAGTTAACGGTCGGTTGCTGATAGTTCATCGGGATACCTGCAAAGGTGTGGTCTGGCGGTAAACCTGCACACGCCAGAGCTGGGTTTTCTCTCTCGCGATCGCGTCCTGATAACGGGCGCTGATATCGCAAAAGCCTGCGCAATCGGGTTGGACGATGTGCAAATGACCACGCATGACCACCAACGCCTCATCGGCAAGGGACGGGCGCAGCCGTTGCAAGACACTCGCTCCAACGGCCTCGGGCATGAAGGAAGGCACGTCCGAGAGCGATACGAAATCGACGTCCGTGTGTTTGGCGGCGCAGTCGAGAATGTCGGCCTGCACGATGCGCAACTCGCACTGCTGAATGGCCTCTCGGGCACTCTTGAAGATCCGTGGATCGCACTCCAGCGGGAAACCTTGCGGGTAGCACAGCTCACCGAAAAACAGCATTTGCAGAAAGAAGCTCTCGCGCACGATTTGCGTGGTGAACAAGGTGTGGAAAATGTCCAGATACGCTGCGCGGGAGCTGATACCCAGGTTGTTGGGGGGAAACGCGCCTTTGTACAACAACGAATTGAGCACTGCTGCGTTGCCCAGCAGCGCGATCACAGCCTGCCAGCGCCTGAGAGGAAAGCGGGTTCGGTAATAATCGGTCTGCGCGCCAAGATCACCGCACTGAAAAATCTCTCGCCCCGCCTCGCCGGTAAACAGTCGGTTGACCTTCGCCAATCGCTGTAAGGTCTGTTCAAAGGCACCCATATAGATCGGCGCCTGCCAATGACGCGCCCGGAACAATTCCGCTAGCCAACTGCGATCGGCACGCGGCAGATCCAGCTGCTGAAGTACGGATTGGCGACGTGACGGCAAAATCCCCGGGTGGTAACCCATGAAGTCCATAAACGACGCGTAGTCGGTCTGTTCCAGCAGGGCAAGGCGCAATCGCGTGAACGCCAGTTGTGGCGCACTTATATCGGTGCAGGTCATACGTGCCGGACCGCGGGCCAGCAGCGGCAGCAACCGTCCGCCACTTCCCGCAACGCCGACCACATGCCTGGCACGCTGGGGCAGGATGGTGTATTCCAGTGCGGCGTCTTCATCCCCCAGCGCATAATTCAGTCGCTCGAAATAGTCAGCCATGCCATCCCCCGTGCGTCAGTTGGGAAATTCGACGTGAAGGGTTCATGAGTTATCCAGTGCGTGGAGGAAGTCATAGCGCGGCGCGAGGCCGTTTTGCCAGGCCTCATACTGCTCATAGACGGCTTCAAGCATGTTGCCGGTCAGGCGCAAACTGGTTTCCATCACGGTAGCAATGGCGTCCCAATCGGATTGATCTTTGCAAGTACGCTGCAGGATGACTTTGATTTCGTTGAAGTGTTCGACATCAATATCGGAGTGCGCAATGAAGAATGTCAGCTGAGCCGGTTTTAGCGACAATGTTTCGCTAAGATTATTAATAAGCGGATTAATAAATTGATAGGCGTTTTCCGCCCAGTAACTGTACCCCAGCCGTTGCAGCGGATTACCGGTGAAGGATATCCAGTACAAATAAGCGATTAACACTTCGGTGGCCGGAAGTGCCGGTGGTATATCGAAGACCTCATTCTTAAGTCCCAGACTCATGACGTCATGCAGGGCCATTTTTTCATGGCCGACTTCTTGCGCCGCATGTTCAAAGCAAAACTTTGCATACACCGGGTTATCGGCATGTCGCACACCCACCAAACCCTGGTTTCGCGCATTGTGTGCGGTGTAGTGAAAGGTCTCGATCATGTAAATCGCGTACAACGCCTTCGAGACACTGCCTTCGCGGATGGCTTTTACCAAGCGCGAATGATCGAGAATATCGGCCCATGACTGTTCGATTCGTTCATCCAGCAGTATCAATTGTTGTTCAAAACTGACGCGCGCATTCATCTTGGTTTTCCGGTGGGTTGAGGGCGGTGGGGGCGGGTTGTTGAACGGCAGCGAGGATCTGCGGCCACTGCGCTGAGAGCAGCCAGTAATCGCCGCGTGCGCGTTGTTCGATATGCAGGGAGTCGGTGGTGATCGATGTCAGGCCGAAGCGCTGGAACAGTCGTCGTTGGGGGGATCGGCACAGCGCGGTTACGCCCTCATAACCACGTTTGATCGCCCATTCGGTGGCCGATGCCAGCAGATAATTAACCGACACTGGCAATTGATTTTGCGAGAGGGTGATCAACCGGCTGAACTCGACATGACGCGACAGCACCTGGGTGGGCGAAAGATGCTGATGCGCCAGTGTTGCCCATTCAAAAGGTGAGGGAGTCACCCGCAATACCGCCATCAGTTGGTCTTGTTTATAGAGCAGGAAGTGCGTGCTGCGGGCCGTTATCGCCAGGCTTGTTTCCAGCAAACGGGCTCTGGAGGTCAGCATGTAGTGTTGCAGTCGCAGACGAAACTGCCGACCAATAAAACGATCGAACTCTCGTGTGTCTGATCCGGCTTCAAGCGTCACCACACGACAATTTTCATGTTGACGTTTTAATGTCGACTGAAGTGCCTGCAGATAATCCGTGAGTTGTAAATCCTTAGTATCCATTCCTTCTCCGCAGACGTTAACTTATCGAAGTTTTCTGAACGCATTGGAAGAATGGATGCTTTTGGAAATATCGCCACTGCGCGTTTTCTGATAATGACGTGGGAAAAGTTACTTATATTGAACAGTCGTCGATTAGTCCGACACATGAAGGGCGAACATAAACAACTTGTTGTTGTATTTTGATAGTTACTTGAAGGATAAATCGCAGGCATATGTAGTACTCCTCGTCATGAAAGCCGAGGAGTACTGCATGTTCAAGTTTGAAAGGTTAGGTCAGTCAGGACGAATGACGTTACCGCTAGCCAGGTCACGAATCACGCTGGGGTTCTTGCGCCCACCCAGCTCCCCGCCCAACACCAGGTCAATCTGCCCGCGGAAATACTGCTCGACCCTCAAGCGCGTGCGCGCCGCCGGGCGCCCTTGCGGGTTGGCCGATGTCGAAATCAATGGCCCGACCATTGAGCACAAGTCACGTACCTGCGGGTGATCACTGACACGCAGTGCGACGGTGTCATGCACCCCGGTGACCCATACCGGTAAAAGGTTCTGATGCGGCACCAGCCAAGTGTTCGGCCCCGGCCAGGTGCTGGACATACGGTCGATCCAGTCCTGGGGGAAGTCTTCAAACAGAAAGTCGAACTGGCGAATATTGTCGGCGACCAGAATCAGGCCCTTGTCCGCCGAGCGATTCTTGATCGCCAGCAGTCGATCCACCGCTTCTTCATTCCACGGGTCGCAACCCAGCCCCCAGACGGCTTCGGTTGGATAGGCAATCACCGCCCCGGCGCGGATCTCTCGTGCGGCTTGCTGCACACGCCAACTGTTGACCATGAAAAAATCTCCGCAAACAGGTTTCGCGCAGTTTACCGATCTTCCTTGTAAAACCTAGCTCGTCCTGGCCAGCCAACGACCGTTTTCGCACACCGCTCGGCCATCCATTTCCAGTTCGGTGAGCGCCGCCAGCACTTTGGGCAAGGCCCAGCCACTGCTGTCGGCCAAGCCCTCGCTGGTATGCGGCGCGGCGTGCAGCAGCGTGAGCAATGGGTGAGACTCTTTGGGAGTGTCCGTGGATAGCGGTAAATGCTGCCAGCCGCGCAGAGCTTCAAGGATGTGTTCGATGGTTTCCACCAGCACCGCGCCATCGCGAATCAACTGGTGACAGCCACGTGCGCCGGGGTGATGGATCGAGCCGGGAATGGCGTAAACCTCGCGTCCCTGTTCCGCCGCCAACCGCGCAGTAATCAGCGAACCGCTGGCGACACTCGCCTCGACCACCAGCACACCTAGGGACAAACCACTGATGATGCGGTTGCGTCGCGGGAAGTTGCTCGCGTTCGGACCGGCATCCAGCGGAAACTCCGAAAGCACCGCGCTGCCCGAGGCAATCATGACGTCGGCCAGCCGCTGATTGCGCTGTGGATAAAAATTTTCCAGACCGGTGCCCAGCACGCCAACGGTTTGCCCGCCGACATCCAGCGCGGCCTGATGCGCTGCGGCATCAATACCCAGCGCCAGACCGCTGGTGATGACAAAACCGGCCCCCGCCAGGCAGCGAGAGAACGCCGCTGCGGTGTCCATTCCCGGGCGCGAAGCACGACGGCTGCCAACCATCGCCAGTTGCGGTTTCTCGAGAATCAATGGATCGCCCGCGACGAATAACAGCGGCGGCGGATCCGGAATCTGTGCGAGCAGTGCCGGATAATCCGCTTGATCCCACATCAGCAAATGTTGATTGGGCCGCTCTAGCCAGCGCATTGCGTGACTTGCGCCATCGCGCACGGTTGGACAACGCCGCGCCTCGGCGCAAGCCGCCGGCAATCCCAGCGAACGCCAGGCACTGGCCGGGGCGCTGATGGCTTTGGAGGCCGAGCCAAAGGCTTCCAGCAATTTGAGAAAGCGCTTCGGACCGATTTCCGGCAAGCGGTGCAGGCGCAGGCGCGCTTCCAGTTCCGCAGGGGAAACCGGTGTATAGGCAGACAGCATAATGGATCAATCCTTGATCGTTATAAGCCCCGAACCATTCGGAGCAAGCTGTGGATAACTCTGTTGGTAACTTGTTAAGCACGCTTACGGATTTCGCACCTTGTCGAGCACCGCCAATGAGCGCGATGCGTTAAGAACGAGGCCGTAGCTGAGTTTGTCGTAGGTGCGGAACACCATCAGCAACCCGGCACGTTCGTCGGGGATTTTCAGTGGCTGACCGGTGATCCGGTCGCGCACGGTTTCACCGGTTTTCATCACCACCAGCACGTTGCCTTCGGCCAGGCCATCACGCTTGCCCTTGTTCAGGGTGACCACGTCCATCGCGCCTATTTGCGTAACACCGCGTGGCACATCGATGATCACGCCATTGATGTTGCTGGTCGGCGCGCTGGGCATGAAGGTCGAGTTGATCGAGCGCTCTTCGCCGCTGAACAAACGGTCGCCGAGGCGCACTTCCTGAGTGGTGCGTTGCAGGGCGAGGGTGGCGACATCGCCCTCGGTGGCAACAATTTCGCCGCCGCCTATGTCATCGGCGTTGATCCCGAGAAATTCCTTGGTCTGCGAATCAGTGTAGACCTTGCCCTGACGGAAGATGCCGTACACCGGCTGATCCGGGTCGAAATGGCCACGGGCGAAAATGTGGTCGCCAGTGCCGCTGAGTACCCGTTCGGCATCGCCGGCGACGATGTACGGCGCCTTGTCGAAGTCTTCGGCCTGGTCGACGATGCGGTTGCTCAGCAAAAAGCTGTTGATGGATTTGAGTGGAATACTCGGAATCGCCTCGGCCACCGGGCTGGTGCGGATGCGTGGCGACAGCTTGATGGTGCCGCGCGACTCGCCGCGATTGAGGGTCAGACGCGGCTGGCCGTTGACGTAACTGAACGTCAGCGTGTCGCCGGGATAGATCAGGCTGGGGTTCTCGATCTGCGGATTGGCCCGCCACAGTTGTGGCCACTGCCAGGGCTCGCGCAGGTATTTGCCGGAAATGTCCCAGAGGGTGTCCCCCGAAACCACCGTGTATTGCTGTGGAAAACCATCCCTGAGTTGCACTTGCCCGTGCGCCGCGCCAGCCGAAGCCAACAGCAGCAGGGCGAGTAGTGTTTTCCTCATGCAGTGAATCCCTTTATCATGTGCGCTCGCGTGAATCGTCAGAGCCCTCGTGGCTCGCTTCTGAATTTGTAGAAGCTACGCTTCACAACGGTAGCCTGCATCTTCGGACCTGCCAGGCCATCGACCCGACTTTACTCAATACGTGCAGCAATCAGCCTATGGCCATTTTAAACATCCTCGAATTTCCGGACCCGCGTCTGCGTACTATCGCCAAGCCTGTGGCTGTAGTGGACGACGAAGTGCGTCAGTTGGTCGATGACATGTTTGAAACAATGTATGAAGCGCCGGGCATCGGCCTCGCCGCGACCCAGGTCAACGTGCACAAACGTATCGTCGTGATGGACCTTTCCGAAGACCGCACCGAGCCACGGGTGTTCATCAACCCCGAGTTCGAATCGCTGACCGAAGAAATGGAGCAGTACCAGGAAGGCTGCCTCTCGGTGCCGGGCTTCTACGAAAACGTCGACCGCCCGCAAAAGGTCAGGATCAAGGCGCTGGACCGCGACGGCAAGCCCTATGAACTGATCGCCGAAGGCCTGCTCGCCGTGTGCATCCAGCACGAATGCGACCACCTTAATGGCAAATTGTTCGTCGATTACCTGTCCACGCTCAAACGCGACCGGATCAAGAAGAAACTGGAAAAGCTCCATCGCCAGAACGCTTGATGCCCTCCTTCAAAGGCTTGCTGCGGCAAGCCTTTTTCTTTTTATGAAGCTTTGCCATAGAGAGCCATTCAATGACCGAGCCACTGCGCATCGTTTTTGCCGGCACCCCGGAATTCGCCGCCGAGCACCTCAAGGCCCTGCTGAGCAGCCCTTACGAGATCGTTGCGGTCTACACCCAACCGGATCGTCCGGCCGGTCGTGGGCAAAAACTGATGCCGAGCCCGGTTAAACAACTGGCGCTGGAAAATAGTATCCAGGTGTTGCAGCCGCCGACCCTGCGCAACGCTGACGCGCAAGCCGAGCTTGCGGCGCTGAAACCGGATTTGATGGTGGTAGTCGCCTACGGCTTGATCCTGCCGCAAGTGGTGCTGGATATTCCGCGTCTGGGCTGCATCAACAGCCACGCATCCTTGCTGCCACGCTGGCGAGGCGCGGCGCCGATTCAGCGCGCCGTCGAAGCGGGTGATGCCGAAAGCGGCGTGACCGTGATGCGCATGGAGGCCGGCCTCGACACCGGGCCGATGCTGCTCAAGGTCGTCACCCCGATCAGCGCCGAAGACACCGGCGGCAGCCTGCACGACCGACTCGCCGAAATGGGCCCGCCAGCCGTGGTGCAAGCGATTGCCGGTCTGGCTGCCGGGACGCTGGAAGGCGAAGTGCAGAACGACAACCTCGCCACCTACGCGCACAAACTGAACAAGGACGAAGCACGCATCGACTGGAGCCGCCCGGCCGTCGAGCTGGAACGTCTGGTTCGCGCCTTCAATCCGTGGCCGATCACCCACAGCACCCTCAACGGTGAAGCACTGAAAGTGCTGGCGGCGACTGTCGCTGAAAGCAACGGCGCGCCCGGTGAAATTCTCAGCGCCAGCAAGGACGGTTTGATCGTCGCGTGCGGCGAACAGGCGCTGTGCCTGACCCGCCTGCAATTGCCCGGCGGCAAAGCGCTGAACTTCAGCGACCTGTTCAACAGCCGTCGTGAGAAATTCGCCGTCGGCACCATTCTTGGCGCAGCGGTGGACGCGCAATGAACCCGCGTCTGGCCGCCGCCAAGGCACTCGCCGCCGTTCTCAACGGCAAAGCCTCGCTGAACAGCTCTCTGCCGACGCAACTGGACAAGGTCGAGGATCGCGATCGCGGTTTCACTCAGGATCTGGCGTTCGGCACCGCGCGCTGGCAGCCACGCCTCTCGGCGCTGGCGGAAAAACTCCTGCAAAAGCCGTTCAAGGCCGCCGACGCCGATGTCGAGGCGTTGCTGCTGGTCGGTCTTTATCAGTTGCTCTACACCCGCGTCCCGGCCCACGCCGCCATCGGTGAAACCGTCGGTTGCGCCGAAAAGCTGAAGAAGCCTTGGGCCAAGGGTTTACTCAATGCCGTTCTGCGTAGCGCCCAGCGAGAAAGCGAAGCGATTTTTGTCGAACTGGAACGCGATCCAGTGGTGCGCACCGCTCACCCGCGCTGGCTGCAAAAATCCCTGAAGGCTTTCTGGCCGGAACAGTGGGAAGCCATCTGCGAAGCGAACAACGCGCATCCGCCGATGATCCTGCGGGTCAACCGTCACCATCACAGCCGCGACGCCTACCTCGGTCTGCTGACTGAGGCCGGTATCGCCGCAACGCCGTGTGTCTACAGCCGCGACGGCATCATTCTCGAGGCCGCTGCCGATGTGCGCAGTCTACCGGGGTTCACCGAAGGCTGGATCAGCGTGCAGGACGAAGCCGCACAACTGGCCGCCGACCTGCTTGATCTAGCGCCGGGCCAGCGGGTGCTCGACGCCTGCTGCGCACCCGGAGGCAAGACCTGCCACATCCTCGAAGCCGAGCCTGCGCTGGCCGGCGTGGTGGCGGTGGATCTGGAAGCCAAGCGTCTGGTGCGCGTGAGGGAAAACCTCGAACGCCTCGGTTTGAGCGCCGAACTGATCGCCGCCGACGGTCGCGATACCGAGAAATGGTGGGACGGCAAACCGTTCCAGCGCATCCTGCTCGACGCACCGTGCTCAGCCACCGGCGTGATCCGCCGTCATCCGGACATCAAGCTGACCCGTCAGCCCGACGACATCGTCGCCCTCGCGCAACTGCAAGGCGAGCTGCTAGACGCGATGTGGAAAACCCTAGAAGTCGGCGGCATCCTGCTTTACGCCACCTGCTCGACACTGCCGACCGAGAACACCGCGGTCATTGCGGGGTTCCTTGAGCGCACGCCGGGCGCCCGCGAACTGGACCTGGCCACGACGGCGGGAATCAAACAGCCACATGGTCGCCAATTGCTGGCCCAGCAGGGCGGACATGACGGGTTCTACTACGCCAAGCTGATCAAAATCGCTGCCGCGCGCGGCTAAACGGATTCATTGGAGTGACTGGATGAAAATCATCATCCTCGGTGCAGGACAGGTTGGCGGCTCGCTGGCTGAACACTTAGCGAGCGAAGCCAACGACATCACGGTAGTAGACACCGATGGCGAGCGCCTGCGCGACCTCGGCGACCGCCTCGACATCCGCACCGTGCAGGGCCGCGGCTCACTGCCGTCGGTGCTGCGCCAGGCCGGCGCCGACGACGCTGACATGCTGGTGGCAGTGACTAACAGCGATGAAACCAACATGGTCGCCTGCCAGGTCGCCCACACGTTGTTCCACACCCCGACCAAAATCGCCCGGGTGCGTGAAGCGTCCTACCTTCATCGCGAGGACCAGCTGTTCCAGAACGAAGCGATTCCGGTCGACGTGCTGATCAGCCCCGAGCAAGTGGTGACCAACTACATCAAGCGCCTGATCCAGCATCCCGGCGCCTTGCAGGTGATCGACTTCGCTGAAGGCAAGGCGCAACTGGTGGCCGTGCGTGCCTACTACGGCGGGCCACTGGTCGGTCAGCAACTTCGGCAACTGCGCGAGCACATGCCGAATGTCGAGACCCGCGTCGCGGCGATTTTCCGCCGCGACCGGCCGATCCTGCCGCAGGGCGACACGGTGATCGAGGCCGATGACGAAGTCTTCTTCATCGCCGCCCGTGAGGATATTCGCGCAGTGATGAGCGAAATGCGCCGTCTCGACGAGACCTACAAGCGCATCGTTATCGCTGGTGGCGGGCAGATCGGCGAGCGTCTGGCCGAGGCCATCGAAAGCCGTTATCAGGTGAAGATCATCGAGATGAACCCGGCGCGCTGCCGCTATCTCTCCGATACCCTCGACAGCACCGTGGTGCTGCAGGGCAGCGCGTCGGATCGCGACTTGCTGATGGAAGAGAACATCGCCGACGCGGATATTTTCCTCGCGCTGACCAACGACGACGAAGCCAACATCATGTCGTCGCTGCTGGCCAAACGGCTGGGGGCGAAGAAGGTGATGACGATCATCAACAACCCGGCGTACGTCGACCTGATCCAGGGCGGCGACATCGACATCGCCATCAGCCCGCAACTGGCGACCATCGGCACGCTGCTGGCCCACGTGCGCCGTGGCGATATCGTCAGCGTGCACTCATTGCGTCGCGGTGCGGCGGAAGCGATCGAGGCGATTGCTCACGGTGACGCGAAATCGAGCAAGGTGATCGGCAAGCCCATCGAGAAGATCGGCCTGCCGCCGGGCACCACTATTGGTGCGGTGATCCGCAATGATCAAGTGATCATCGCCCACGACGATACGGTGATCGAAGCGGGCGACCATGTGATTTTGTTCCTTGTGGATAAAAAGCATATTCGTGACGTGGAGAAGCTGTTTCATGTGGGGTTGAGCTTTTTCTGATCCGGATTATCTGGCGATCAGACTGACGCCATCGCTGGCAAGCCAGCTCCCACAGGTTTTTGGTTATTCATAAATAGGATGCACACCCGAAAACCCTGTGGGAGCTGGCTTGCCAGCGATTACGGTATCAGCGACTCAATAAATGTCCCCTGATTCACCCTATTCAAGGAATCCACCCATGCTCGAATCCCTGGAAAAAATGCTCGCCAAGGGTGTGGATAACTCCCTGCTGCGCTTCGGCTTGGGCAAGGGTTATCTGGACTTGGGGGAAAACACCAAGGCAGCCGAGCATTTCCAGTGCTGCGTCGGTTTCGATCCGAAATACTCGGCAGCCTGGAAATTGTTGGGCAAGGCGCAATTGGCGCAGGGCGATCACGCCGCCGCGCGTCAGGCGTGGGAACACGGTCTGGACGCTGCCCGCGCTCATGGCGACAAGCAGGCCGAGAAGGAAATGACCGTGTTTCTGAAGAAGCTTGATCGTCAGGCGCAATGAATCAGCGGATTTTTACTCACAAGTAGCGCAGGCCGATGCCGTCGGCATCCACCGTCACCACTTCCATCCGCACTCGCGGCGCGCCTGCGGGTAAATCCTGCACTTGGCCATAAACCACCGCGCCTTTGGGCAACGATGCCAATCGCGGATGTTGGACATAGACACCAGTGGGCGACAGGTTGCGGGTCTGGCCGAGGCATTCGCCGAAGCTGTCGTGGGTGATCTTGATGCGGAATGATTTGCGGTGTTCGGACATCTTTCTGCGCCCTTGAATAAACGTTTTCTGTGGATAACTGAAGGAAGATCTAAAGATCGCCGCCTCCGGCAGCTCTTACAAGTTATCCACAGAGTGTGCCAAGTCGGTCAATACCAGCGTTCTTCGCCCGGCGGACGCTTCTTGAAACGCTTCATGCTCCACATGTACTGACTCGGATACGCCGCCACATAACGCTCGACGACTTTACTCATCGCGGCGCAGGACTCTGCGGTATCGGTGCTGTACATGGCCTCTGGCGCGGCTTCGAGGATGACTTTGTAGCCAGAGCCATCGGGCAGACGCAGCGCATGCAGGAACACGCCGACGGCTTTGCCACCGGCCAGCATGTTCGGCACAAATTTGCTGGTGAGCGCCTGGGTGGCGAAGAACGGCACGAAGATCCCGGCGGACTCGGCCGGTTCCGGGTCAGCGGGAATGCCCACTGCACCACCTTTGCGCACTTCCTTGATGACGCTGAGAATGCCTTCTCTGGTCGACGCGGCCACTTTGTTGCCCAGTTGCACGCGCTGTTTGCGCAGCAAATCATCCACAGCCTTGAGCTTGGGAGGGCGATAGAAAATGATCGGTTTGCACTGGCTGCAATAGAAGTGGTTGAGCACTTCCCAGTTGCCCAGGTGGCTGGTGATGCCGACCACGCCTTTGCCTGAAGCCAATGCATCTTTGAGTACGTCGAGGCCTTCGACTTCGCGAACCAGATCAATCGAGCGCTGCGCCGGCCAGATCCATGCGCAGGCACTTTCGGTCAGCGACTTGCCGATGTTTTTCAGGCTCTGACCGACCAGACGCTCGCGCTCGGCCGGGTCCATCTGTGGAAAACATTTGGCGAGGTTGATTCGCACCACGTCGCGGGAGCGGTTGGGGGTTTTCCACATGATCCAGCCAATCGCCGAACCCACGGCTTGTACGGCCCGCCATGGCAGCAAGGCAAACAGCCGCAGAGCGCCTACCAGCAAGGCGCCTTTAAACTTTTCCACAGGTCACTCCTGATCTTGTGCTGTGCGCGAGGCGGCCATTCTAACCGCCGTTGACCAACTGCGCGTAGCGGTCGCAGTCGCGGGTGTGATCCATGACCATGCCCGAGGCCTGCATCAGCGCGTAGCAAATGGTCGGGCCGACGAACGTGAAGCCAGCCTTTTTCAGGCCTTTGCTCATCGCCAGCGCTTCGGGGGTGATGGCCGGGACTTCGCTGCGATCCTTGAAATGATTGATGATCGGTGTGCCGCCAACGAACGACCAGAGAAACGCCACCGGATCCTCCAGCGCCAGCCAGGCCTGAGCATTACGCCGGGAGGCATTGAGTTTGAGGCGGTTGCGGATGATCCCCGGATCGAGCATCAGTTCTTCGATTTCGGCGTCGCTCATTTGCGCCACACGTTGCACATCAAAGCCGAACAACACCTCGCGATAGCGCTCACGTTTGCGCAGTACGGTGATCCAGGAAAGCCCGGCCTGGAACCCTTCGAGCAAAAGCAACTCGAACAAACCCTGCGCATCGCGTAGCGGCGTGCCCCACTCCTGATCGTGATAAGCCATGTACAGCGGATCTTCGGTACACCACAAGCAGCGTGGCATAAGGCTCCAGGGGGTGGAGGTGCGACTGAAGCGGGTATACTCCCGCTCTTTAAATCGCAGCGCAAGAACCAGGTGAATTTCGTGAGCCCGCCTACGCCCGCCGTGCGTCCCT